>NZ_RAWL01000381.1:0-8413 GCF_003668885.1 Corallococcus sp. AB049A
CCTCCCCACTCCGCCGGAGCCCCCTCCCGTCCGCGACGACGAGGCCTGGGAACGGCTGTACCTGGAGCGCACCTGGGCCCCGAAGAAGGGGCTCATCGGCTGGCTGAGCGAGGTGCACCACACGGAGATCGGCAAGCGCTACATCATCACCGCGTTCGTCTTCTTCCTCCTGGGAGGCATCGAGGCGCTGCTGATGCGCTGGCAGCTCTCCGGCCCGGAGAAGCAGGTGATGGGACCGGACCTGTACAACCAGGTCTTCACCATGCACGGCAGCACCATGATGTTCCTCTTCGCCGTGCCGATGATGGAGGGCGTGGGGCTGTACCTGGTGCCGCTGATGATTGGCACGCGCAACGCGGCGTTCCCGCGCCTCAACGCCTTCGGGTACTGGACCTACCTCATTGGCGGCCTGCTGCTCTACGGCGGCTTCCTGCTCAACGTGGGGCCGGATGCCGGGTGGTTCAGCTACGTGCCGCTGGCCGGGCCGCAGTATTCGCCGGGCAAGCGCGTGGACATCTGGGCGCAGATGATCACCTTCACGGAGCTGGCGGGCCTGGCGGGCGCGGTGAACCTCATCGTGACGGTGTTCAAGCACCGCGCGCCGGGCATGTCGCTCAACCGCATGCCGCTGTTCGTGTGGGCCATGCTGGTGAAGTCGTTCATGGTCGTCTTCGCCATGCCGGCGGTGATGGTGGCCAGCACCTCCCTGGCCATGGACCGGCTCATCGGCACGCACTTCTTCAACGCGGCCGAGGGCGGCGACGCGCTCCTCTGGCAGCACCTGTTCTGGTTCTTCGGTCACCCGGAGGTCTACATCATCTTCATCCCCGCGCTGGGGATGCTGTCCTCCATCCTGGCCGTCTTCACGCGCCGGCAGGTCTTCGGCTACCTGCCGGTGGTGCTGTCCATGGTGTCCATCGGGTTCATCGGCTTTGGCCTGTGGGTGCACCACATGTTCGCCACCGGCCTGCCGCAGCTGGGGCAGAGCTTCTTCACCGCCGCCAGCCTCATGGTGGCGCTGCCCAGCGGCGTTCAAATCTTCTGCTGGCTGGCCACGCTGTGGGGCGGACGGCTGTGGCTGAAGCTGCCCCTGTACTGGGTGCTGGCCTTCTTCGCGGTGTTCGTCACCGGCGGCCTGACGGGCGTGATGCTGGGCACGTACTCGGTGGATCAGCAGGTGCATGACACGCACTTCGTGGTGGCGCACTTCCACTACGTGCTGATTGGCGGCGCGGTGTTCCCGCTCTTCGGCGGGCTCTACTACTGGTTCCCCAAAATCACCGGGCGGATGCTGGGCGAGCGGCTGGGGAAGTGGAACTTCTGGACCTTCTTCCTCGGGTTCAACCTGACGTTCTTCCCGCTGCACTTCCTGGGGATGATGGGGATGCCGCGCCGCGTGTACACGTACGGCGTGGAGCGGGGCTGGCAGCCGCTCAACCTGCTGGCCACGGTGGGCGCGGTCATCATGGCGGTGAGCATCACGCTCCTGCTGGTGAACATCTTCTGGAGCCTGAAGCGCGGCGAAGTGGCGGGGAACGACCCGTGGGGCGCGGACACGCTGGAGTGGGGCACCACGTCGCCGCCGCCCTCGTACAACTTCCTGCACCTGCCCACGGTGCGCGGGCGCTATGCGCGGTGGACGGCGGCGGAGGACCAGCCCGTCGTCACCGGCGTGCGCAGCGACCGCAAGGAGGTGCTCGTCACGCGGCTGCTGGACGCGGCGCCGGACCACCGCGCGGAGCTGCCCGGGCCCACGCTGTGGCCGCTGTGGGTGGCGCTGGCCACGGGGGTGATGTTCATCATGGTCATCTTCACGCCCTGGGGCATCGTCGTGGGCGGCGTGCTGCTGTTCATCACGCTCACGGGCTGGTTCTGGCCCCGGCCGCCCTACAAGGAAGAGCTGGCCCCGGAGCAACCGTCATGAGCCCTCCGCGCCGCACGCTGGACGTGTCGCACCTGCCCACCTTCGCCTTTGGCCACCGCGATCCGCTGTGGTGGGGCGTCACCGGGCTGATGGCCATCGAGTCCACGGCCTTCGTGCTGATGCTCGCGAGCTACTTCTACATCCGGGGCAACTACGCCCACTTCCCGCCCACCGCGCTGCCCTTCTACGTGAAGGTCGTGGCCGCGGTGATTACGGGCGTGATGCTCTTGAGCGCGGTGCCCATCCACTACGCCAACCGCGCGGCGCTGAAGGGCAGGCTGCGCGGGATGCGCTGGGGGCTGGCGCTGGGGAGCCTGTTGGGCTTCGTCGTGGTGGCGCTGCGCATCGTGGAGTTCCTGTGGATTGGCTTCCGCTGGGACACGCACGCCTACGGGTCCATCTTCTGGTTCATCGTGGGCATGCACACGGTGCACACCCTCTCCGGCTCGCTGGAGGACCTGCTGCTGTTGGGGGTGCTGTTCAAGGGACCGGTGGAGGAGAAGCACCTGGTCGACGTGCACACCAACGGCCGCTACTGGTTCTTCGTCGTCGCCAGCTGGCTGCCCATCTACGTCATCCTCTACCTGGACCCCGCGGTCCTCGCGAGCTGAACATGTCACACGCGACTCCGGATGACGGCGTGGGCACCGGGCGCAACGCGGCCCTGTGGGCGGGCGTGCTGCTGCCGCCGTTCGCGTGGCTGCTGGCGCTCCAGGTGACCTACAGCCTGGTGACGTCGAACTGCCAGAAGGCCCGGCCCGCGCTGCTGCACGGCGTGCTCGTGGGCGCGGTCGTGCTGCTGGGACTGGGGGCGTTCTCCGCGTGGCGCTCGTGGCGGGCGCTGCGCGGAAGGCCGGGCACGCTCGAGGACAGCGGCGTGGGCCGGGCCCGCTTCATGGCCGCGTTCGGACTCCTATCGAGCGCGCTGTTCACCCTGCTGCTCGTGGCCACCGCGATTCCCACCTTCCTGCTGAGGCCCTGTGACTGAGCGCATCCGACGGCTCTTCTGCCTCTTTCTGGGCGTGCCCTGCGTGGCATGGGCCCACGGCGGCGAGACGCACCACCTGAACACGCACGACGTGCTGCGCTGGTGGACCGTGGATCCGCTGGTGCTGGGGATGCTCGCGGTCTCCGGCGTGCTGTACGCGTGGGGCCTGCGGGCGCTGTGGCGGCACTCGGCGCCGGGCAAGGGCGTGCGTGGGTGGGAGGCGGGGATGTTCGTGCTGGGGTGGCTGACGCTGGGCGTGGCGCTGCTGTCGCCGCTGGACCGGCTGAGCGACATCCTGTTCTCCGCGCACATGACGCAGCATGAACTGTTGATGCTGGTGGCGGCGCCATTGCTGGTGCTGGGCCGGCCGCACCTGACGGCGCTGTGGGCGCTGCCGGAGGCGTGGCGTGCTCCGGTGGCGCGGGCGTTCCAGGGGCCGAAGGCGCGGTCGGTCTGGCGCGGGGTGACGGGGCCGTTCGTGGTGCTGGTGCTGCACGCGGTGGCGCGCTGGGTGTGGCACGTGCCCGCGCTGTTCGAGGCGGCGCTGGAGAACGAGGCGGTGCACGCGGTGCAGCACCTGTGCTTCTTCGGCACGGCGGCGCTGTTCTGGTGGGCGCTCTTGCGTGGGCGTTATGGGAAGGCGGGGTACGGGGTGGGGGTGTTGTTCGTGTTCGCCACGGCGGCGCACACGAGCATCCTGGGCGCGCTGCTCACGTTCGCGCGGTCGGTCTGGTATCCGCTGTACGCGCGCAGGGCCGTGGAGTGGGGGCTGGGCGCGCTGGAGGACCAGCAGCTCGCGGGGCTCATCATGTGGGTGCCGTCGGGGGCGCTGTTCCTCGCGATGGGGCTGGCGTTGTTCGCGGCGTGGCTGGGGGAGTCGGAGCGGCGCGCGGACATCGCCGAGGGCGAGGCGTCAGCGCCGAGGGAGACGGTGCCGTGAGGGCTGTGTTCGTGGTGGGGGTGTTGCTGCTGGGCGGCTGCAAGCAGGCGGCGAACCAGGACGCGAAGCAGACGGCCATGGCCATCACGGGTGGCGACGTGGAGCGCGGCAAGGAGGCGCTGCGGCACTACGGCTGCGGCGGCTGTCACGTGATTCCGGGCGTGCCGGGCGCGACGGGACAGGTGGGCCCGTCGCTGGAGGGCATCGCGCTGCGCACGTATCTGGCGGGCCGGCTCCAGAACGCACCGGAGAACATGGTGCGGTGGGTGCAGCATCCGCAGTCCATCGAGCCGGGCAACGCGATGCCGGAGCTGGGCGTGAAGGACGGGGACGCGCGCGACATCGCGGCGTATCTGTACACGTTGCGATGAAGGCGACGTCACCGTTCGCCGTGCTCGCCCGGAGGCCCGACATCCAGTAGAGCGGAGCGCGATGCCTGGACCGCGCGCCTCTTCCCGACTGTCGTTCTCCTGCTGGCTTGGACTGGCATTGCTGCTGCCCGGAGTGGCCAGCGCGCAATCGGAGCCGCCCGCTGAGAAGGAGCCTGTGGAGGAACAGGTTCCCAGCGAGACACGCACGGTCGTCACCGCCACGCGTTTGCCGCGTCCGCTGCGCGACGTGCCCGCCACCACGGTGGTGATTCCTCGCGCGGAGATGGAACACAGCCCCACGCTCACGCAGGACGCGCTCATCCGCACGCTTCCTTCCGCGGCCACGTTCCGCCGCACGCCGTCCCTGGTCGCGGACCCCACCGCGCAGGGGCTCAACCTGCGCGGGCTCGCGCCCTCGGGTGTGGCTCGTGGGCTCGTGCTTCTGGACGGGCTCCCCTTCAACGACCCCTATGGCGGCTGGGTCTTCTGGCGCGCCCTGCCCCGCCTGGGCCTGGACCGCATCGAGGTCGTCCCCACCGGCGGCTCCGCGCTCTATGGCAGCGCCGCGCTGGGCGGCGTGGTGCAGCTGTTCTCCCGGCCCATCACCGGCCCGGTGCTCGACGCCGACGTGTCCGCGGGCAACCTGGGCACCGGCTTCGCCGCCGCTCGCATCGCGGACCGCTGGGGCCGCGTGGGCGCGTCGCTGGAAGTTGAAGGCCTCACCAGCAACGGCTACCGCATCGTCCCCGAGAATCAGCGCGGCCGCGTGGACGCCGACACCCCGTCCAATCACTTCAGCGCCCAGGCGCGCGTCGAAGCCGAGCCCACCGACCACCTCGCCCTCTCCGCTCGCGCGGGTGTGTTCCGCGAGGTGCAGAACGGCGGCACGAAGTACACCGTCGCCAGCGTGGACCTGGCGTGGTTCGCCGCGAACGCGCGCCTCCGCACGGACGGCGCCGGCGCCTTCGAGCTGGGCCTCTACGGCCGCACCCAGGACTTCTCCCAGGACCGTGCGCGCGTCAGCTCGGACCGGAACTTCGAGGCCTTCTCCGCCTACCAGGACGTGCCCGCGAACGACCAGGGTGGCTCACTCGTCTGGACCGGTCCGGAGCTGAAGATGGGCGGAGCCCACGTGCTCGCCGCGGGCGTGGACGTGCGCCGCTCCGCCGGACACGCGGACGAAGTGCTCTTCCCGCTTACGTACACGCCCACGACGGTCTACGCGCGCACCACGCGAGGCACGCAGCTGTCCGGCGGCGTCTTCGTGCAGGACCTCTACACCGTGTCCCCCGCGCTGGAGTTCGCCGGCACGCTGCGCTGGGACACGTGGCGCAACTTCAACGGCAGACAGCTGGTCAGCGTCGCGAGCGGCTTCACCACCGCCACCGAGTTCGAGCCCCGCACCGCCAGCCAGCTCAGCCCGCGCCTGGCCGCGCGCGTGCGCCCGCTCGACTGGCTCACCCTGCGCGCCTCCGCGTACCGAGCCTTCCGCGCCCCCACCCTCAACGAGCTCTACCGCCCCTTCCAGGTGGGCACCATCCTCACCGCCGCGAACCCGGACCTGGGCGCCGAACGGCTCTGGGGCACCGAGGCCGGCGTGGAGGCCACCGGCCCGCACGGGCTCACCGGCCGCGTCACCGGCTTCTGGAACGTGCTGGACGCGCCCATCACCAACGTCACCCTCGCCACGCCGCTGCCGGACGGCTCCACCCGCCAGCGCCAGAACCTGGGCCGGGCCCGCGTCCGGGGTGTCGAGCTGGGCGCGGACTGGCGCGTGTCGCGCCGGTGGACCGCGCTTGCGGCGTACACGTTCGTGGACCCCGTCGTCACGCGAGCGCCCGGCCAATCTGGCCTCGTGGGGCGTCAGCTTCCGCAGGACCCCAGGCATCGCGGCTCGCTGGCAGTCACGTTCGACGACCCGTCCATCGTCTCCGTCACCGCGCAGCTGCGCGTGTTCGGTCCGCAGTACGAGGACGACCTCAACACGCGCGGCATGGGCGGCGCGGCGGTGGTGGACCTGTTCGTGAGCCGTCACCTGTTCTGGAAGGTGGACGCCTTCGGCGCGGTGGAGAACCTCTTCGACCGGCAATACCTCGCCGGCCGCGCGGGCGTGGACACGCTGGCCCCGCCCTTCCAGGCCCGCATCGGTCTGCGCCTGCGAGACGTGTTCAGCGAATCGAGCGCACGGGCGGCACCGGTCGCACCGGCCCGTTGAACCAGCGGCTCAGCTCCGTCGTGTCGTCCATCCGCTTCGCGGGCGGCAGGCTGGACAGGAACACGCGGCCGTAGCCCTTGGTCACGATGCGGCGGTCCAGCATCGCCACGATGCCCCGGTCCGCCTGCGTGCGGATGAGCCGCCCGAAGCCCTGACGCAGCGCCAGCGCCGCCTGCGGCAGCTGGTACTGGTCGAACGGCTCCTCGCCGCGCGCCTGAATCTGACGGATGCGCGCGGCCACCAGCGGGTCGCCCGGAGAGGCGAACGGGAGCCGGTCGATGATGACCAGGCTCAGCGCGTCCCCGGGCACGTCCACGCCCTCCCAGAAGCTGTGCGCGGCGAAGAGCACGCTGGGCGTCTGGCGGAAGGCGTCCAGCAGCTGCTGCTTGGGCCGCTCTCCCTGGAGCAGGGCTTGATAGGGCAGCCGCGTGGCCGTCAGCTCGTATGCGCGCACCATGTTGCGCAGCGACGTGAAGAGCACGAACGCGCGCCCTCCCGTCACTTCACACAGCTGGATGATTTCCTCCGCCGCCGCCTCGATGAAGCCCGGGGCGCTGGGGTCCGGCAGGTGCGTGGGCAGGTACAGCGCGGACTGGCGCGGGAAGTCGAACGGGCTGGGCACCGCCAGCGTGCGCACGCGCGTCACGGGCTGGCCCTCGTCGTCGTACATGCCCATGCGCTTGGCGAAGAAGTCGAAGCGGCTGTCCGCCGCCAGCGTCGCGGAGGTGAACACCACCGTGTCCAGCGCGCCGTAGAGCCGGTCGCGCAGCTCCTTCGCCACGTCGATGGGGTTCGCGCGCAGGAACAGCCCCTTGCCTCGCGCCTCCGCCCAGTACACGTGGTCCGCGGACTCGGACTTCTCCAGGAACGTCAGCTGCTCCGCCATCTCCTCCGCGCGGCGGTGGATGGCGGCCAGCTCCGGCTCGCGCTCGCTGCCCGCGAAGGACGCGAGCGCGGCCAGGCCCTCGCGCACCTGCTCCAGCGCGCCGGACAGCTTGCCCATCGTCTCCGGGCGCAGCGCCACGGTGGACTCCTGGCTGGACAGCCCCAGCGCGCGCGGCGCCTGGAGGAACAGCGCGTCCGCGTGCGAGCGCACCCGCTGGGCCAGCGCGGAGAGCGTCGCGTGCCGCTCGTCCTTCGCGGGCAGGGCCGCCACCGCGTCGCGCGACAGCTCCTCCAGCCGGTAGTTGGACACGCTGCAGCCGAAGTGGCTGCTGGCCGCGTCCTCCAGCGCGTGCGCCTCGTCGAAGATGACCGCGTCGTAGAAGGGCAGCACGCCCTCCGTGCGCTTGCCGGAGCTGCGCAGCGCCAGGTCCGCGAAGAACAGGTGGTGGTTCACCACCAGCAGGTCCGCGGTCTCCGCGCGCTTGCGCATCCGCGTGACGAAGCACGTCTCATACTGCGAGCAGCGCGAGCCCAGGCACGTCTCCGACGTGGTGGACAGCCGCGACCACGCGGCGAAGGACTCCGGCAGGTCCAACTCCGCCCGGTCCCCCGTCTCCGTCTGCGTCACCCACTTCTTGAGCAGCGGCCACTGCTTCGCCTCTTCCTTGGAGACGAACTGCGGGTCCTTCTCGAAGGCGTCGTAGCGGTGCAGGCACAGGTAGTTGCCGCGCCCCTTGAGGTACGCCGCCTCGAAGCGCATCCCCAGCTTCTCGCTGAGCAAGGGCAGGTCCTTGAAGAACACCTGGTCCTGCAGCGTCTTCGTGGCCGTGGACACCACCACCTTGCGCCCCGACAGCAGCGCGGGCACCAGGTACGCCAGCGTCTTGCCCGTGCCCGTGCCGGCCTCCGCCAGGAGGTAGCTGCCCTCGGAGAAGGCCCGCTCCACGGCGCGCGCCATCTGGAGCTGCTCCGGGCGGTGCTCGTACGCGGGCAGCGCCTCTTCCAGCGCGCCACCAGGACCCAGCAGGCTGTCGACAGAAGGGGGACGGGGCGCGGGCGCGGACATGCGGCGGTTCGGGGGCAGGAGGAC
>NZ_RAWL01000382.1:0-8406 GCF_003668885.1 Corallococcus sp. AB049A
CCGTTCATGGAAGGGCCGGGCTTGGAAGGGCTCACGGCTTTGCACCGTAAGCGAAAGCGCCCGGCCCTTCCATGAACGGAAGGGACCGGGCGCCCCGGTACTTCAGGAAGTGCTCAGCCGGTTACTGGGGGTTGAAGCCCAGCGTCAGGCCGAACACGTGCGCGGAGCCGGAGTACGTCGCCGGGATGCCCGGGGCCGTGCTCACCTTGTCCGCCAGCGCGACGAACTGGTAGCCCAGGTCCGCGCGGAACGGCCGGAACTGGTAGCCCACGCCCAACGTCGCCTTGATGCGGTTCGCGTCCGGCAGGTCCGGCGTCAGCGTGCTGTTGGGGCTCGGGGACGGGTCGTACACGAAGCCCGCGCGAACCTGCAGCGCGTCCGTCACGCCGTACTCGGCGCCCAGCGCGTACTTCCACTTGGCGTGCCAGCGCTTGGGCACCGGGTTGTCGATGGACGGGTTCTCGAAGCGGATGGCCAGCTCGGAGAACGTGGACCAGTCCACCCAGCTCGCGTCGAACGCCAGCAGCAGGTTCGGCAGCGGCCGGTACGCCAGGCCCGCCGTCACGGTGGACGGCAGGACCACGTCCGCGGTCGCGGTCTGGTCCGTCAGCCGGCTCTGGAACTCCACCGGGATGTTCTGGAAGTCCGCCTTGCCCTTGAACGAGATGTCGATGGCGCTGCGGTAGTGCAGGCCCATGTCCAGGTTGTCCAGCAGCTTGGCCTGCACGCCGATGTTGAAGCCGGAGCCCCAGTCCGCGCCGCCCAGGTGGATGGAGCCCTCGCTGTTCACGAAGTCCAGGCCACGCGTCAGCTCGATGGTGGCGCGCGCGATGTCCAGACCCGCGCCGAAGCGGAAGCGCGGGTGCAGCTCATACGCGAACGACGGGTTGATGTAGTACGTCGCCAGCGAGGACTCGTAGCCGCGGAAGCGGCCGCTGAAGCCCTCTTCCCAGCGGCTGCGCGCGCCGAAGGGCGTGTACACGCCCACGCCGAACGCCGCCTTCTCGAACGGCTTGTAGACCACGAACAGGTGCGGAGGCGGTGACAGCGTGGTGCGCTGCCCTTCCTGCTCCTGGCCCGGCCGCTGGAACGTGATGCTGGGGAGGATGCCCGTGTCGCCCAGCGTGATGTCCAGCGTCTTCACGCCGACCATGTTGGCCACGTTGTAATAGATGGAGGACGAGTCCTCCAGCCATGCCGTGGCCGCGCCGCCCGCGCCGGTGGCGCGAGCGCCCTGGGTGTCAATCTGGAAGCCCGCGGCCTGGCTGGTACCAGCCGCCAGGATCGCCACGAGGGAGAGTGTCTTTTTCATGGGTGTGTGATTCCTCTCTCAGTGGGTGCCGTTACTGCGCCACGGTTCCCGTGGACAGGAAGCCGATGATCTGGTCCTGGGCCGCGTCGCGAAGCGCTTCGGGAATGGCGGGGTTGTTGAGGAACGCGTGGCGCGCGGACGCCGGGACGGCACCGACGAGCGGGTTGGACGCCGGGAACATGTACGAAGCCACCGTGCGCGGCGCGTCCTTGCGGTTGGCCGCGTTGATCAGCGCCATCGTGTTGTCGTTCGGGATGACCTCGTCCCCCTCGATGTACTGGATGAACGCGCGGTGCTTGGCGGTGTCCGTGCCGGCCGCCGGGTTGTTGTCCAGCAGGTACGCGTAGTTGCGAGCGTCCGCCGGGTCCAGGATGGTGTTCGCCAGGCTGATGAACGTGTCGAACGCCGGGGAGCCCGGGGTGACGCCCGCGGAGGCGAGCGAGCCCAGGAACGCATCGCGCTGCGGCTTGAAGGCGGGCGCGGTCAGCAGCACGCCGGCCAGGTTGCCACCGGCCACGTTGAGCGCCGAGCGGCGCACGCGCGAGGACACCGCGGTGGACATGGTGCCCATGATGCCGCCGAGGCTCTGGCCCACGTAGTCCACCTGCGCCGCGTTCAGACCGCCCACGGCCGTGGACAGCTCGGGGCTGGCCAGCACGCGCAGGAACTGGCTGAAGTCCACCACGTGGTGGCGGAAGTTGTCGCGCGTGGTGAACAGGTTGCCCAGGTTCAGGAAGTTCCAGCCGGAGATGACCGGGACGCCCTGCGCGTTGCGCCTGAAGTCACCGCCCTCGCACTTGTTGTCGGCCATGCACTGGCCCTGCGAGACGACGTTGGAGCAGTAGACCTGGCCGTTCGGCACGCCCGGCGGCAGCGACGCGGCGTCGCAGGCGGCGCCGGCGCCCGCGGTGCGCGCCACGCAGCGGCCGTAGGACAGGCTGGCCGGGCTGGTCTCGCAGCGCTGGGTGGCCGGGTCGGCGCACGCGGCGTCGTCGCTCGGGGCGCCCAGCACCGAGGCGGAGCCCACGCAGCTGCTGCGCTCACCGTGGTAGACGGCGTCCATCGCGACCACCGCGTAGCCCGCGCCGGTGAACTTGTTGGCCACGCCGAGCACCGCGGTGCGGTTGCTCGTCAGGCCGTGGCCGAACACCAGCACCGGCCAGCCGCCCGTGGGCGCCTCGCCCGCGGGCGTGAACAGCATGAACGGGTAGCGGGTGGGGCGCGGCTCGGTGGGGTTGAGCGTGCCGAAGGGACCCGTGAGCAGCCACGGCGTGTTGGCGCGCACCTCGTAGACCGCGCCGACGTTGCCGGACGCGAGCCCGGCGCCGGTCATGGCGGACTTCACCTGCGACGTGATGGGGAAGACGGACACGGGCGCCGCGGACGTCCCGTACACGCCGCCCGGCAGCGTGTAGAGGTCCTCCAGGACGGACGTGGTGCTCTGGGTGGTGAACGCCCAGCCCAGCGCGATCTTCGAGCGCGGCAGGCCGGCCTTGGCCAGCGCGTCGAAGAAGGGCTTGTGGGCCGCGCGCACCGGCTCCAGCGCCGCCGCCAGCTCGTTCGGCACGGAGGAGATGGTGCTCTTCTTGGCCACGGTGTCGTACACCGGGTTGGACAGGCGCATCAGCGCGAACGCCGTGGCCGGCGAGACGTTGCGGCCCTTCGTGTCCTTCAGGTCCGTGGTCAGCACCGCGCCGTACTGGGTGGCGCCATCCAGCGGCGCCTTCGGGATGATCTGCAGCTGCTGGGGCACGTCGACGATGCCCGCCGCGCCCACGCTGGTGCCGCAGTCACCGGACTTCTCCACCAGGCAGGGCGTGATGTCCGGCTGGGTGCCCTTGTCCAGGTTGGAGAGCTTGAAGAGCTTCACGCCCGCGGGCAGCGACGCCTTGTCCACGCGGGGGGCCGGGCCGTCCGCGGCCTCGCGGTACATGGTGCCGTCCAGCACGCCCTGCGCGTCGCCGTTCTCCGACACGATGGCGCCCGTGGTGGAGAAGCCGTCCAGCGTGTTCAGGCCCGTGAACAGGTCCTGCTGCAGGCCCGGCGTCGGCGGGACGGGGAAGTTCAGGTGCGCCGGCTTCGTGGCCGTGGCCGGCATGCGCAGCAGGTCGTTGGGGAACGGGATGATGGTGGGGACGCGCGCGTTGGCCGCCAGGTTGATGGTGGCCTCCGGCTGGTTGACGATGCTGAAGGTCCACATGAGGACGATGTCCTCACGGCTGAAGCCCTGGGGCTTGAGCGCCTTGTTGAACACGTCCGCGTAGCCGCGGCGCAGCTGCTCCAGCTGCAGCGACTTCTTGGTCTGGTCCGCCAGGCGCCTGGCCGGATCCGTCTCCGTGGAGGGGATGAGCTCCGTGGCCGGGGCGCAGTCAGGCGAGGTCAGGTCCTCGCAGGTAACCAGCGACTCGTCGGAGTTGATGAACGCCCACGTGGCCGACCCGATGATGGACTGGCCCGAGTTGGTCTTCAGGCCCTTCTCACCACCGACCAGCGCCACCGCGTAGCGGCTGCCCTTCGGCCACGCCGGCAGGCCCGTGTTCAGGTCCACCGGGGGGATGATGTTGAGCAGGTCCGTGTCCTCGTTGTACGCGAGGGTCGGCGTCACCTTCTTCGTCTCAAACGGCGTGCCCTTGTACAGGTCGATGAAGATGACCGTCTGCGGGCTCACCGTGCGCGGATCCAGGTCCTTGATCTTGGTGCTCGCGATGGCGGACGTCGGGAAGCCGTTCAGCGTGTTCAGGTAGTCGCGCGTGAACTCCTGCTCCGCCGGGGACGCGGTCGGGTTGATGGGCGCGTTCACCCGCTTCGTCTGATCGGCGAGGGTGACGATGGCCAGGTCGTTGGGAGAGGGCACCACGGCGGGAGACGCCGAGGGGTCGAACTCCGCGAGGCCGACGTTCAGGTTCGGAGCGTCCTGCGCAATCTCCGGCGTGCAGGCGACGGCTCCCAGGGCCATGGCCCCGAGGAACAACTGTTTCTTCATGGTGGGAATCCCCTCCAGCCCAAGGTGAACTGCTGGAAACGATGCAGTGAGTAGCACGCCAGTCCCCGGTCACAAAGTGAGAGGGATTGACGCGCCGAGTCACCTATGGGGTGGGCCTGCGCGGAGGAACGCGGATACGCTGCCGTCCATGAACCGACTGCTGGCTGTGTTGGCGATGACCGTGGCGATGGGCGCGAGCGCGGAGGAGGCTGGAGGGCTGACGTGGAGCGCGCCCTCGGAGTGGGCCGCCCAGCCTCCGCGTCCGATGCGCGCCGCGACGTACAAGGTGCCCGCCGCGAAGGGAGACCCGGAAGACGCGGAGCTGGCGGTCTTCTACTTCGGGCAGGGACAGGGCGGCGCGGTGGACGCGAACGTGAAGCGCTGGGTGGCGCAGTTCCAGAAGCCCGACGGCAAGCCCCTGGAGGACAAGGACGCGAAGACGAAGCAGGAGAAGGTGAACGGGCTGCCCGTCACCACGGTGGAGGTGAAGGGCACGTACGCGGGCGGCGGCCCCATGATGGGGCCCTCCGCGCCCAAGCCGAACTTCAAGCTGCGCGGCGCCATCGTGGAGGGGCCGGAGGGCGCCATCTTCTACAAGCTCACCGGGCCGGAGAAGACGGTGAACGGCGCGGAGAAGGGCTTCCGCAAGATGGTCGAATCGGTGAAGCCCGCGGCGAAGAAATAGGTCGGCAAGCGGATTGCTAAGGCCTCCGGCACACGGCGCCCGAACGCCGAGCACCGGAGGCCTCACGTGTCGATGTGCCGCAGCCCTGAGTTCCAGAACCTCATCTCCCGCGCCATCACCCTGTTCCCGGAGGACACCGTCCTGGGAGCGCTCCAGCAGATGTACCGCCACGGCGTGCACGTGCTGCCCGTGGTGGAGGGGCGGGGCGGCGACCTGTTGGGCGAGGTGACCGAGGACGAGCTGCACCGCGTGGCCCGCCGCCGTCCGCTGGCCCGGCTGGCTGAAATTCTGACCGTCAAGGCGCTGGCCACGCCGGAAGAAACGACCGTGGAGACCGTCGCCCCGCTGCGGCTGGCGGCCTCCAGCGGCTGGCTGCACTGAAGTCCCGCCTGCCGCCCATCCGGCGCGGGGGAGGGGAAGGCCCCGGGCCCGTCCGCCTGACCGCTGGTGGACATCCGCCCTTGCCCAAAGGGCCGGCAGCGAACACCTCCTCGTGTGACTGGCGGCTGTCTGACGACTCGCACTGACGGACAGGCTGCAATCCCTCCGCGAGGTCAACAGCCTGTTGGCGGTGCCCCCGGCTTTCCGTCGAGGGCGAGGAGGCGGGTCATGAAGGCAGTGGCGATCATCCTTGCGGCGGGCAAGGCCCGGCGGATGTCCCACCCCAAGGCGCTCATCGAACATGAGGGGGGCAAGAGCTTCCTTCAGTCGCTGGCGTCCACCTTCGGAAAGGCGGGGTGTGGGGTGTTGGGCGTGGTGGGCAGCGACGAGGCCTTGGTGCGCGATCAGCACCCGAGCCTGGAGTTGGTGACGAGCCCGAACTGGGAGCGCAGCCTGCTCTCGTCGGTGAAGGCCGGGCTGGAGGCGGCCATGGCCGAGGACGCGGACGTGATGCTGCTGCATCCGGTGGACATGCCGGCGCTGCGCGTCACCACCGTGAAGTCCATGCTCAAGGACATGGAGCGCGGCGGCACCGAGGGCGAGCTGTCCCTGCGGCCGGAGTACGACAACGCCACGGGCTGGCCGGTGGTGCTGTCCCGGGGCGCGGCGCGCAAGGTCCTGGATGCGGAAGGGGACGACCTGGAGGCGGTGCTCAGGGCCATCAACCCGCGCCGCCTGAACGTGAAGGACCCCGGCGTCATCGTGAACATCAACACGCCCGAGATTTACGGGCGCGTCTTCAGCATGGAGCCCAAGCTGGCTCCGCCGCCCAAGCGGCGCATGAAGCGCGCGGGCGCGTCCAATGGCGCGGGGGCGGAGAGCGCTCCGGCGTCCTACGCGGCGTCGTCCGAGGAATAGCCCGGACGCGAAGACTCCCGGGGCCTGCGCGCGGACGCAGGGGACCCCGGGAGTTTTTACTTCAGGATCGCGGGCCCTTCAGAACGACAGGCCCAGGCCCAGGTAGGGGCCGGTGAAGCTGTCCGAGTGCACCACGCCGTCCAGGTGGCCGCCGTCGCTCAGGAACAGGGTGCGCCAGCCGCCGCGCAGGTTGAGGGCGCCCAGGTGCAGCGCGAGGCCGGCCTGCATGTCCACCTGGCGGTGCGGGAAGGGCACCACCTGGATGCGCGCCTCCACGTCGAAGGGCGACGGGCCGAGGCACGCCTCCAGCGACGCGGCGAGGCTGGGGCCCACGAAGATGGCGTCCGGCGCGTGCGCGCTGGCGATGCCGGCCTCCATGCGGAAGCGGCCGCGCTCGGTGGACCACGGCGAGAGGGTCAGGTGCGCGTCCAGCAGCGTCAGCCGGTCCCGGTCACTGGAGCCGTCGTCCGGCTCCAGCGAGAGGCCGCTCACGCGCGCGTCCATGCCCCAGCGCTGGCCGTCCAGGGCCATGAAGAGGTCCAGCGCGCCGCCCACGTCGCCGAAGCTGTTGCCCTGCAGGTTCAGGTGCACGAGCGGCGCGGGCCGGGGCGCGCGCTGGCCTCGGGGCACTTCCGCGCGAGCGCGGCGGTGGTAGCTGGCCGGGCCGCTGATGAAGAGCACGTCGAACCAGCCCAGGCCGGCGCCGGAGGCGCGCACGCTGGAGCGCACCGGCGCGTCCGACGCGCGGCCCACCGGGGTGGCGCGGTGCTCCTTCCTGCCGTCGTCCCGGTCGTCGGAGTCCTTCGCGTCGGACGTGCTCGGCCGGGAGCGCTTGCCGAAGCGGGCCTCCGCGGGCGCGGACCCCATCAGGACGGCGACAGCGAGCGCGGCACTCAGGGTCTTCACGAAGCCCACGGCGACCTCTCCTCTTCAGGGGCCCACGGGATGGGCCGCGGCGTGTGGACGCCTGCTTGCCCGGAATATTCAACCCGCATCACCCCGAGGCGGAACAGGGGCCCCGGGACGGGGGACGGTGTCCGGAAGGGCGCATGTGCACCCCCGGACATCCGGGCGCTTCAGAACGCGAAGCCGGCGCCCGCGTAGGGGCCCACGAAGCGGTCCACGTGCCGCACGCCGTCCACCCGGCCCGCGTCGTCCAGGACGAGGCCGCGCACGCCGCCGCGCACCATGAGGGCGCCCAGGTGCAGCGCGAGGCCCGCGCTCGCGTCCAGCTGCCGGTAGGTGCCGGCGGTGCCCTGCACGCGCGCCTCCAGGTCCAGCGGGCCCGCCACGCAGACCTCCAGGGACGTGGCGAGGCTGGGGCCCACGAAGAGGATGTCCGGCGCCTGCGCGGTGGAGACGCCGCCCTCCAGCCGCCAGCGCACGCGGTCGGTGGACACGGGCGCCCAGGTGAGGTGCATCGTGGCCAGGCGCAGGTCGTCCGTGCCGGGCGTGCCGTCGTCGGTGGGCAGCACCAGCTGCGTGCCCTGCACGGCGATGCCCAGCGCCTCGCCCTCGATGCCCAGGAACGCGTCCCCGGCGAGGCCGCCGCCCAGGGCACCCACGTTGAGGCCCACGCGCAGCTCCAGCGGCTGCACGTCGCGCTGCTCGCGGACGACCAGGGCGGGCCCCGGGCTGGAGGCCTCCACGGCCACGGTCAGCAGCTCCGCGGCCGCGACGACGGCGTCGCCGTGGACGTGCGCGGAGTACGAGGGCCGCTCGCGGCGGTAGGAGTGGGTTTCGCGCACGACGGGCGTGGCGGCGTGGACCCGGGAGCCCCTGCTGGAGCCCTGGTCGTCGTCCTTGTCCTTCTTGTTGTCGGAGGTGTCCGGGGACTTCTTGCCGAAGCGGGCCTCCGCGGGAGACGCGGCCAAGAGCAGGCTGGCGGCGAAGGCGGCGCACAGCGCGGGGCGGAAGGCGGACACGGGAGGCTCCGGGGAAGGGGCGAGGTGAAACCCTCTGCTCCCCCTGACGGGCGGCCCGGCGTTCTATTCACCTCCAAGCGTCAGCGCTGCGCCGTCTTCTTCGCCTTGGCCTTCGCCTGGCGCTTGAAGGGCCGCGACGGCGGCTCCGTGCGGGCCACGGCCGCGCTCTCCGGCGTCACCGGCGTGGGGGACAGCCGCAGTG
>NZ_RAWL01000383.1:0-8368 GCF_003668885.1 Corallococcus sp. AB049A
AGGCGTCGGCAGGGTCAGATGTGTATAAGAGCCGGGGGGGCGGGGGCGGGATGTGCTTGATGATGGCGTCGTACAGCGGCTCCAGCGTCTTGCCCGGCACGTCCAGCGACGTGGAGGCCTGACCCTGGCGGGCGACGGTGTAGAGGACGGGCATCTCCAGCTGCTCTTCGTTCGCGCCCAGGTCGATGTAGAGCGAGTACACCAGGTCCAGCACTTCCTTGGCCCGGGCGTCCTGGCGGTCGATCTTGTTGATGACCAGCACGGTCTTCAGGCCCATGGCCAGCGCCTTGGTGAGCACGAAGCGCGTCTGGGGCAGGGGACCTTCGGCGGCGTCCACCAGCAGGATGACGCCATCGACCAGGCGCAGACCGCGCTCCACCTCACCACCGAAGTCGGCGTGGCCCGGCGTGTCGATGATGTTGATCTGCATCCCCTTGTAGGAGACGGCAGTGTTCTTCGCGAGGATGGTGATGCCCTTCTCGCGCTCGAGGTCGTTCGAGTCCATGACCCGCTCGGCCACGTGCTCATTGGAGCGGAAGGTCCCAGCCTGCCGGAGCAGGTGGTCGACGAGGGTGGTCTTGCCGTGGTCGACGTGGGCGACAATGGCGACGTTGCGGATGTTTTCGCGAGAGATCATCAGGACCAACTAACGGAAATGAAGGTGCGAAGAGACACGCCCAGAACGGGGAATCTCAATCCCACCGGAACCCGGAAGGCGGGGGCTTATATGCCGGGGGCTTTCCACCTGCAATGAAGGCGGGTGTCCAGCAGGTAAACAATCAAGCCCCCCGCCAGCTGGGCGCTTATCCCACCTTCGGGGGGATTTCGGCGGTCTCCACGCCCAGCCGCTCTCTCAGGAAGCGCTCCACCCGCAGCTCCACCAGCCCCGGGACTTCCAGTGGGGCGGTATGGGTGCCCTCGGAAATCATCAGGAGCTCGGAGGCGGGAATCCGCTCGGCCATCTTCCGGGACAGCCAGCCGGGGGTGAAGCGGTCCTTCTCTCCGGCCACGACGAGGGTGGGCACGTCCACGTGCTCCAGGTGGTCCTCGGCGGTGTGGTTGGCCAGCGAGTCCAGGGTGCGCACGAACACGACGGGGTCCATGCGCGCCAGGTGGGTGAAGTAGGGGGCCAGGTCGTTTCGCGCGATGAGGTCCGGGTTCATCTCCAGGCGGATGGCCAGCTGCACCACCAATTCCGTGGTGAGCGCCCCGTGCACGATGCGCGCGGTGTGGCGGGGGAAGCGCTCCACCGCGGCCCTCAAGGTCGGGAAGAGGCGCTTGAGCAGCGTGGAGTCGTGGAAGGTGTCCAGCGGCATGCCGTAGCTGCCGCACACCAGCACCAGCCCCTCCACGCGCCGGGCGTAGCGGCGGTGGAACTCCAGCGCCACCTGCACGCCCATGGAGTGGCCGAAGAGGACGGCCTTGTCCATGCCCGCCGCGTCCATCACCCGCGCCATGTCATCGCAGGTGTACGCCATGCCAATGCGCGTGCGGTCCGTGGGGACGGTGCTCTTGCCGTGGCCCCGGTAGTGCCAGCGCAGCACGCGGTGGCGCCGGCCCAGGTAGGGCAGGAGGTACTTCCACGCGAAGCCGTCACAGCCCAGGCCGTCGCACAGCACCATGCCCGGGCTGCCGTCGCCACGGACCTGGTAGTAGAGGTCCGCGCCGTCCGGCACCCGCAGCGAGTCCTGCCGGAAGGAGACCGCCTGTCCATGGGGCGCGCTCACGCCTCGGCCTCGTCGTTTTCCATCCCCTCCGGGATACCCTTGTCCAGCCCGTAGCGGGAGATTTTCAGGAGGAGGTTGGAGCGGCTGATGCCCAGTTCACGCGACAGCCGGCTCTTGTTGTAGCGGGTGCGCACCAGCCCCTGGTGGATCATCTCCTTCTCCAGGGATTCCACCGCCTCGTGCAGTTTTCCGTGCGCGCGCGGGGCGATGAAGGGCCCGCCGCCGGGGACGACGGCGTCGCGGATGCGGCTGGAGAGCAGCTCCGCCGGGATGGTCTCCAGCTCGCCGCCCAGCACGAGCAGCCGCTCGATTTCGTTCTCCAGCTCCCGGATGTTCCCCGGCCACGCGTACGCCCCCAGGATGCCCAGGGCCTCCGGCGCCAGGCCCCGCGCGCGCTGGCCCTCGCGGTGGTGCTTGCGCAGGAAGTGGTCGATGAGGACGGGCAGGTCGTCCTTGCGCTCGCGCAGGGGCGGCAGCTGCAGGCGGATGACGTTGATGCGGTAGAAGAGGTCCTCGCGGAACTCGCCGCGCTTCACCATCTCACCCAGGTCCTTGTGGGTGGCGGCGATGACGCGCACGTCGACCTCGCGGGAATGGGTGCCGCCCACGGGCAGGAAGGTGCCCTCCTGGAGGACGCGCAACAGCTTCACCTGGAGGGCGGGGGACATGTCGCCCACCTCGTCCAGGAAGAAGGTGCCCTGGTCCGCGACCTCGAAGAGGCCCTTCTTGTCCTTGAGCGCGCCGGTGAAGGCGCCCCGGGTGTGGCCGAAGAGGGCGCTCTCCAGGAGGTTGTCGTTGAAGGCGGAGCAGTTCTGCACGACGAACGGCTTGTCCTTGCGCGGGCCGTTGTGGTGGATGGCGCGCGCCACCAGCTCCTTGCCCGTGCCGGACTCGCCGTTGATCAGGACGGTGGAGTCGGAGTGGGCCACCTTCTCCATCAGGCGGAACACTTCGTTCATGGCGCCGGAGCGGCCGATGATCTTCTCGAAGCGGTAGCGGTTGGACAGCTCGGAGGCCATGGACTGGATGGTCTCCTCCTTGCGCGTGAGCTCCACCTCCTGGTTGGCGATCTCCGTGACCGCGAACTCCAGCAGGTCCGACAGCTTGCTCAGCTCCGAGCCGTCCAGCACCGGCACGCGCTCCGCGGCGCCCTCCAGCTCCAGCAGCGCCCCGGGCGCGATGTCGCGCATCTTGGTCATGAGGACCTGGCCGTCCCCGGGGATGAGCGGCTGCCGGGCGAAGCCCTCCACGAAGAGGAAGCCCTCGTATTCGTTGCGGATGTAGAGCGGCGCGCCGACGATGGACAGGCGCAGGTGGCAGTCGTGGAAGAGGGCGCGGCGCAGGTTCTTGGCGGCCTTGAACTTCTCATGGAGCACCCGCACCGACTGGGCACACCGCCGCATCCCCTCCCGCGCCCCCAGGGAATGGCGGCAGAAGTCGTTGGGCGGCGGGATGAAATCCCCGCGCTGCCAGTCGTGCACCACGCCGTTGCGATCCGCGAAGGAAAGCTCCACCTGCCACCACTTGCGGATGACATCCCTCAACATGACAATGGTGTGCAGATTCTGATGCTTCTCGAAGTCCATCCCCGCGTCCCTCGGCCTGTTGCGGATCAGGACAACGGATCTACGGGGTTGTCCGAAATCAATCCAGCGGCACCTGTCCGAAAGAAGGCGCTGATCGCGTACCCTGGGTCCCTGTGAGCGCACCCCCACATACACACGGCAGGGCAGGGCACGGCCATTCGCACGAGCACGACCATGACCACTCGCACCATGGGCATTCGCATGGCCATGGGCACGGTCATTCGCACGGCCCACGGAAGGGCGGGCTGGCGGAGGAGCGGCGCAAGGACCGCCGCCGGCTGCTGTTCGCGCTGGCGCTGACGGCGACCATCATGGTGGCGGAGGCGGTGGGCGGCTTCCTCACCAACTCGCTGGCGCTGCTCTCCGACGCCGGGCACATGCTGACGGACGTGTCGGCCATGGTCCTGAGCCTGCTGGCGCTGTGGTTCGCCGGGCGGCCCGCGGACCTGAAGAAGACCTACGGCTACTACCGGATGGAGATCCTGAGCGCGCTCCTCAACGGGGTGCTGCTGCTGGTCATCACCATCTTCATCCTGCTGGAGGCCTGGGAGCGCATGCGCACGCCGGCCCCGGTGGAGCTGGGGCCCATGGCGCTGGTGGCGGGCATTGGCCTGGTCGCGAACCTGGCGGCGCTGGGCTTCCTGCACCAGACGCACTCCATGAACGTGCGCGGCGCGTTCCTTCACGTGCTGGGGGACACGCTGTCGTCGGTGGGCGTGCTGATTGGCGCGGGCGTGATGTGGTGGACCGGCTGGTACGTCGTGGACCCCATCATCTCCGTGCTGATTTCCATGATCATCGTCGTGGGCGCGCTGCGGCTGGTGAAGGACGCGGTGGACGTGCTGCTGGAGGCGGTGCCCGCGCACGTGGACCTGGAGCAGGTGCGGGAGCTCATGGGGAAGGTGCCGGGCGTGCAGGCGGTGCATGACCTGCACGTGTGGACCATCTCCAGCGGGATGTACGCGCTGTCCGCGCACCTGGTGGTGGCGGACCCCATGGTCTGCAACAACGACGACATCCTGTCCGCGGTGAAGCACGACCTCTTCGACCGCTTCGGCATCGACCACACGACCATCCAGATTGAGAGCCAGTCGTACGCCCACCTGGGCGAGGTGCACTGACTCGCGCTTGCGAAAGGCGCGCGGGGAGGGAATCCTCGCGGGCTTCTATGAGCGTGCTGGACAAGGTGTTGTCGCTGCGGCCGGGCAACGTGGTGGCGCGGGTGGGCCCGGGCTCCCGGGTGCCCTTCCTGGACTCGCGTGAGCTGCTCCGGGCGCTGGAGTCCACGCCCATGGCGCTGCCGTGCCTGCCGGTGCTGTCCAAGGGCGCGCTGCCGGGCCTGCTGGGCGCGGCCCGCGCGGAGGACGCGGTGCTGGGCCTGTCCTGCCCGCACCCGCTGGCGGACCGGGGCGCGCCGGAGCGCTTCGTGAGGGCGGTGCACGCGGCGGCCCAGGAGGCCGAGCACACCCGGCCCCTGTTCCTCCAGGCCGGCCCCCTGCGGGTGACGTCCACGGACGCGGACGTGCTGGACGCGCTGCAGGAAGGGCTCTTCCGCGTGGTGGACGCGGGCTTCGCGCTGGTGTCGTTGGACCTGTCGCGCCTCACCTCCTACGAGGCCGTGGAGGCGGTGAACGCGCTGGCGGGGCCGCTCAAGGAGCGCGAGCTGTCGCTGGAGGTGTCCCCGCCGCAGGTGGCCGCCGGAGGGCTGGTGGACGCGTGCGCGACGCTGCTGGAGGGGCTGTCGCAGTGGCAGTGCGTCCCGCGCTTCCTGCGCGTGCAGGACGCGCAGCTGGGTGACGGTGAACTGGACGTGGAGCTGTTGCGGCACGTGGTGGAGACGGCCGCGGCGAAGGGCGTGGCGGTGGCGGTGGCGGACGGCTCCACCGGGCCCGCGCGGGGGCTGTCCAGCTACGTGGCCGCGGGCGTGCGCAAGGTGGACCGGACGGGCCCCTTCGGCCCCCTGACCCTTCGCGCCTGGGCTCCGGAGGTCCGCGAGCCGGTGGTGGCGCGGGCCCAGGCGGCGGGCATGCCGGCCGGGGAGCTGGTGTCCGTCATGGAGGAGGGGCTGCCGCCCCTGACGCCGGCCGCCCGGGAGACGCTGGAGGCGCTGTCCTTCGCGGAGGCCACGGAGGCGCTGGGGGCGCTGGGGGCGCACCGCTCGGCGTCGGTGGCCATGGCGTTCCTCGCCAACCCGGGCGGGGACCTGGGCTAGAAGGGCGCGCATGCGCATCGTGGCAGGCAGCGCGAAGGGCCGGGCCCTGACGGGCCCCAAGCCGTCGTCCGGACACATCCGCCCCACGGCGGACCGGGTCCGCGAAACCATCTTCAACATGCTGGGCCAGTTCCTGGACGGCCAGGCCGTGCTGGACCTGTACGCGGGCACCGGCGCCCTGGGGCTGGAGGCCCTGTCGCGGGGCGCCGGCAGGCTGGTGCTGGTGGACCAGGACCGCGAGGCCCTGGCCCTGTGCCGGAAGAACACGGACGCGCTGGGCTTTGGCGCCCAGGTGTCCATCCTGGCGCAGCCCGTGGTCCGCGCGCTGGAGACGCTGGGAAAGCAGGGGCAGAAGTTCGAGCTCGTCTTCGCGGATCCGCCCTACGCGGCGCGCGTGGTGGAGACGGTGCTGGAGGCGGTGGTGGCCGCGGGCGTGGTGACGCCGGGCGGCACGGTCATGGTGGAGCACGACAAGCGGGAGGCGGCCCCTGAGTCCCACTCGGGGCTCACCTTGGAGGACCAGCGCCGCTTCGGCGATACGTTGGTGAGCTTCTACCGGGCGCCGTGACGCGCGCTTGACCCGCCCCGTGGGCCCGCCGAGACTTCCCGGCACCCATGCCGGTTGCCATCTATCCTGGTTCGTTTGATCCGCTCACCAACGGGCACCTGAGCCTCATCCAGCGCAGCCTGAAGATGTTCGACCGGCTCATCGTCGCCATCGCGGTGAACCCGAAGAAGACGCCCCTCTTCAGCCGGGAGGAGCGCGTGGAGCTCATCCGCGAGGCGGTGAACGACCCCCGCGTGGAGGTGGACGCGTTCCACGGTCTGCTGGTGGACTACGTGCACCAGCGCAACGTGAGCGTCGTCATCCGCGGGCTGCGCGCGGTGTCCGACTTCGAATACGAGTTCCAACTGGCGAACATGAACCGCAAGCTGGCGCCGGACATCGACACCGTCTTCATGATGACGGGCGAGGACTACTTCTACATCTCCTCGCAGCTGGTCCGGGAGGTCGCCACCTTCGGAGGGAACGTGGAGGGGCTCGTCCCCCCGAACGTGAACGCCGGGCTGAAGAAGAAGTTCGGCCCGAAACCGTAGCGGCTTCCGGGCAACGCCGCGCGCCCTTGGTGCTTGTCCGGTTCGGACGTTCCGCGCTAGGCAGGGTGCATGAAACTCGCCCGCCGGCTGAATGCCATCAAGCCCTCCGCCACCCTGGCCCTCAACGCCCGCGCGAAGGCGCTCGCGGCGAGCGGGAAGGACGTGGTGGTGCTCGCCGCCGGTGAGCCGGACTTCGACACGCCGGAGTTCGTGAAGCAGGCGGCCATCGAAGCGCTGCGCACGGGCTTCACCAAGTACACCGCCACCGCGGGCATGCCGGAGCTGCGCGAGGCCGTCTGCCGCAAGCTGGAGAAGGACAACGGCCTGAAGTACGCGCCGGACCAGGTGGTGGTGACGGCGGGCGGCAAGCAGTCGCTCTACAACTGCTTCCAGGCGCTGCTGGACGAAGGCGACGAGGTGATTGTCTTCGCGCCGTACTGGGTGAGCTACCCGGACATGGTGCACCTGGCGGGCGGCACGCCGGTCATCGTCCCCACGCGCGAGGAGGACGGCTACGCGCCGGACCCCGCCGCCATCAAGAGGGCGCTCACCCCGCGCACGCGCGCCATCGTGCTCAACAGCCCGGCCAACCCCACGGGCGCGGTGTACTCGCGCGCCACGCTGGAGGGCATCGCGGACGCGGTGCGCGGGCACGACTGCATCCTCGTCACGGACGACATGTACGAGAAGCTCCTCTACACGGGGGAGCCGTTCCTCAACATCGGCAACGTGGCGCCGGACCTGGTGCCCAGGCTGCTGGTGTCCAACGGCCTGTCCAAGTCCTACGCGATGACGGGCTGGCGGCTGGGCTACGCGGCCGGGCCCAAGGCGCTCATCTCCGGCATGCAGCTGGTGCAGGACCAGTCCACGTCCAACGCGTCCTCCATCACGCAGAAGGCCGCGCTGGCCGCGCTCAACGGCCCCTCGGACACCATCACCGCGATGGTGAACGAGTACCGCGAGCGCCGGGATTTGTTCGTCGCGGGGCTCAACGCCATCCCGGGCATCAGGTGCCGGCTGCCGGAGGGCGCCTTCTACGCGATGGCGGACGTGCGCGCCCTGCTGGGCAGGACGTACAAGGGCAAGCCGCTGACGGACTCGCTCCAGCTCTCCGAGACGCTGCTCAACGACTTCCTGGTGGCGGCGGTGCCGGGGGATCCGTTCGGCGCGCCGGGCTACATCCGCATGAGCTTCGTCACCTCGCGCGAGGTGCTGCAGAAGGGCCTGACGCGCCTGCGGGACTTCGTGGCGGCGCTGGGCTGAAGCGCCCGGCGCCCCGTACCTTCTTCAGTCCGTGTACGCGAAGGCGTGCCAGCTCAGGTTCGTGGCGTTGCCACGGAAGAGGAAGATGGCCGCGTGGCCGGAGAGGTTTCCCACCGCGGCCCACGTGTCCTTGAGCGCGCGCGGATCCAGCCCCAGGCGCGCGGGCGGCTTGCCGTACTTCTTCTCCATCTCCGCCATGGGCAGCACTTCGATGTCGTAGAGCGTGACCAGGTCCGTGCGCCGCGCGCGCAGCTGCTTCACCCACGCCTGCACCAGCTCCTCCGGCGTGTTGAAGCGCTTGTCCTCCAGCTGGAACGGGTAGGTCAGCTCCGCGGACGCGCTGCGCACATCCCCCGTGAGCAGGCTCTGGAAGAGGAAGCGCGCCTCGTTGCGGATCAGCGTGCGCGTCAGGGTCTCCGGCGTCAGCTCCTCGTCGCTGGGGCGCGCGGCGTCCCGGCCCGGGGCCTGGGGGGCCGCGCGCC
>NZ_RAWL01000384.1:0-8354 GCF_003668885.1 Corallococcus sp. AB049A
GGATGGAGGCGATCACAGGGGGCAGCAGCGGGGGGTGTACCCGCCCTCGCCGGGACAGCAGGCAGAGGGTGGCCTCCAGCTCCGCCCACTCAAGGAGCTCCTCGCGCTCGAATGCGCGAGCCATGCACTCGGAGAACAAGCGCTCCATGTCGCAGGACTGCTCCTCGAGGACCTCGAGCAGGTCCTGCTCGAGAGGTGATTCGGCGGAGAGGTCATCCGGCGCTCCCGCCAGCGACAGGGTGAGGGCTGGTGATGGCTTCTCATACCGTGGCGGCGGACGAGCGAAACGCAGCTCGAAGGCGACCTCCGGCCCGGCTTGTTTGTGGAGCACCTGACAGGGATTGTCTGGGAACGCCTGGGCGAGGAGCGCCTCCAGGGCTCCCTGGTGAAAGTCAATCAGGGTGGGGCCCGCCAGTCCGCGACGGCTTCCATGGTGGGGGTAGCGCAGCACCACCGCATCGGCGGCATCCCATCGGGAGGTACACGCGCCATAGACGGGGAACCGGGTCGCCGGAGGTCCCTGCTGGTAACCTGCCTCACGTGCTTGCTCCGGGGAGAGTTCTCGAAGGTGGAGATCCACCGGCAATGCCCTGGCCGGGTTTCCCGCGACGATGACGTGCTCTCCCACGTCCGTGGAGACCGCACAGTGGGCCGCCACCACCACGCCCTCTCCCAGCCGGGCTCCGCCCGAGAGCGAGACGTGCTGGCCGAGCCAACACTGGCGCTCGACCTCGACTCCGAAGCCACGCCGCTGCGACCTGGACTGCGGGTAGCGCTCGACATGGTTTCCGCCCTCAAGGGCCGTGTGCGCTCCAATGGAGCTGGCGCGGACCCTGACGGTGCGCTGGAGTTTGACGAAAGGCGCAACGTAGGACTGCTCCACCACGACCATTGGCCCGGCCACCGCCTGTGGGTCCAGTTGGGTTCCCTTCAGCAGCAGTGGCCCGCTCAGGACCGCATGCCCACGAACCTCACTGTCAATCAATGCGACTCCCTCTCCGTCGATGAGGGTGAACTCCTCCACCTTCGAGCGGGAGATCAGGACACGTCGTCCCTTGATCCGGACCGAGCTGGCGATGTGGCTTGCGCCATCCACGAGGTAGATGGCGCCCATGGCCCAGAGCTGGCGCAACTCCTGGTCCCACTCACGCACGGGAAGCGCGACAAGGGAGTCCGGCTCCTCGACCGAGCGCACGAGCTGTGCATCCAGGGATGCGCTGGCACCGCCCAGCAGGAGCTCACGTCCACCTTGAGGCGTCCGCGCGCCGAGGACGGCATGGGCTGTCCATCTGGGGCGCCAGCCCGTCTGTTCAAGCACTTGCCGAAGGGCTGCCTGGATTTGCGTCTCGATGGAACCGCGCAGGTTGCTCATGGCTCTTGCAGGGGCGCGGAGAGTACTCCATGGCATTGCCCCTGCAAGCTCTCATTCCTGTCTGTCAGTGAAGGCCGCCTTTTCCAGAGGAAGTCTGGGCATCCCATGAAAGGCAGACATCGAAGCAGCTGGCCCCGGCGCTCCTGATCTGTTGCTTGAGTTCCTGCCTTCAAGCTGTCACAGGGGGCGTTTCACTCCCAGGGCGGGTTCCCCTCCCGCCCTCCTTGAGAAGGTGGACGCGATGAAGCGTGGAACCGCAGTGGTGTGGTGCATGTCCGCGGTGGGCCTGATGGGCGCCTGTGGCGGTCAGCCGGAGCAGACCCCGGCCCCCGGGTCCGGCGACACGGTGACGACGGCGACGCAGCAGCTGGTGCCGGCTCCGCCCACGCCGTTCGACAGCTACCTGTACATCGCGGGCAACCTCTCCGTGGGCAGCGCGGTGACGGGGAACACCGGCACGTCCGCGGCCTACGAGGGCTACAAGCTCACCGTCCCGGCGCACACGCAGGTGGCGCTGGAAGTCACTCACCTGGGCACGGGCATGGGCGTGGACACCGGCCTGTACGTGTACGGCCCGAAGACGCCGTCCGGATACGGGTACCGTCCGCTCTACGGCGACGACGACTCCGGTTACGGCGAGCTGAGCAAGCTTCCGCTCGCGACCCTCGACCAGGCCGGCGAGTACCTGGTGGTGGTGGGCTGGAGCAACGGCCTGGCCAAGAACTACCGCCTCCAGGCGTCCTGCGTGGGCGGCGCGTGCGTGCCGAACCCCAGCCCGGCGCCGGCCAATGCCCCGGTGACGCTGGCGGCGTTTCCCCTGGAGGGCAACCTCCAGGCGCTGGTGAACGCCGGCAACGCGTACCGCGAGGACATGTACTCGTTCCTGGACCGGTATGACTTCGCGTGGCCGTACTCGACGCCCGCAGCGCTGAACGCGGCGGCGGCGGCGGTGCTCGCGCGCAGCGAGTACGCGGGCTACCGCAACGACCCGTCCCCGGACACGTACACCTATGCGGCGTTCCAGTCGCGGATGTACCTGCAGTTCCAGCCGCTGCACCAGGCCATCCTCGACACCTACGGCGAGGACGCCGCGAACGCGCAGGTGAAGAGCTACTTCCGCGAGTTCAGCACCGGCCCCAACGGCGACAACTGGCGCACGCTCAACATCATCCTGCTGCCTGTCTCCCGCCACGTCCTCGTGTACGAGCAGACCGCCCACGAAATCTGACGCGCACGCAGTCCTCCGAAAACACCACCGCCCTCCTCTTCGCGTACCGGAAGGGGAGGGCGGCCTGTTTTCAACGGTGCCGCTCAGCTCACGGCGCGGGGGCCGGGGCCGGCTCGTGCGACGGGGGCGCGTCCTCCTCACCGCTGGAGCGCTTCGCGTCCCCACGCACCTTCTGCATGAGGATGTAGAGGCCCGGGATGAAGATGAGGTTGACGATGGTGGACACCAGCATGCCGCCGAACACCGCGGTGCCCAGCGAGTTGCGCGCCGCCGCGCCCGCGCCGGACGCCGTCATCAGCGGCACCACGCCCAGGAGGAACGCGATGGACGTCATGAGGATGGGGCGCAGGCGGACTTCCGCCGCCGTCACCACCGCCTCCAGCGCGCTCTTGCCCTGCTCCCGCAGCTGCTCCGCGAACTCCACGATGAGGATGGCGTTCTTGGACGCGAGGCCCACGAGCATCACCAGACCCACCTGGCAGAACACGTCGTTCGCGTAGCCGCGCGCCACCTGCAACCCGAGCGCGCCCATGATGGCCAGCGGCACGGAGAGGATGATGACGAACGGGAGGCTGAAGGACTCGTACTGCGCCGCCAGCACCAGGAACACGAAGAGGATGCCCAGGCCGAAGATGATCATCGTCTGGCCGCCGGACTCCTTCTGCTCCAGGCTGATGCCCGTCCACTCCGACGACATGCCCTGGGGAAGCGACGCCTGGGCCACCTGCTCCATGGCCTCCAGCGCCTGGCCGGACGACACGCCGGGCGCGCCCTGGCCGTTGATCTCCACGGAGCGGAACAGGTTGTAGTGCTTGATGACCTGCGCGGAGACGATGGGCCTCACCTTCACCAGCGACTCCAGCGGAATCATGTCCCCGCCTTCCGTGCGCGCGTAGAACGAGCCGATGTCCTGGGGGCTGTCGCGGAACTGCTGCTCGGCCTGGACGTACACGCGGTAGGTGCGGCTGGCGTAGTTGAAGTCGTTGACGTACTGGCTGCCCATGTAGAGCTGCATCACGCCGAAGATCTGCTCAATGGGCACGCCCAGCGCCTTGGCCTTCTGGCGGTCCACCTCCACGTCCAGGATGGGCGTGTTGGCGTTGAACGGGGTGAAGACGCCGCGCAGGCGGCCCTCCTCGTTGCCCTTCTGCACCATCTCCTGCGTGGCGTTGGCCAGGTCTTCCAGCGAGTGGGTGCCGGCGACGTCCTCCACGATGAACTGGAAGCCGCCCACGCTGCCCACGCCGCGGATGGCGGGGGGCTGGAAGGGGATGACGCGCGCGCTGCCAATCTTGCCCAGCGGTCCACGCAAACGCTCCACCAGCGCGGCCACGGACTGGTCCTTCCCCGTGCGCTCCTCCCACGGCTTCAGGGCCGTGAAGACGGTGGCGTAGTTGGAGCCGTTGCCGCTGGGAGAGAAGCCACCGATGGCGAACATCACGCTCACCTCCGGCTGGGCATTGAGCACGCCCTCCACCTCCTGGAGCACCTTCTCCGTCTGGCTGAGGGACATGCCCTCCGGCCCCTGCACGGAGATGATGACGTAGCCCTGGTCTTCATCCGGGATGAAGCCCGTGGGCGCGGAGCGGAACAGCATCACCGTGACGCCGATGCAGGCGAGGAACGCCACCAGCACGATGAGCGGGTGCACCAGCAGCTTGCGCAGCCCCTTGCCGTACAGGTCGCGCGTCCAGTCCAGCACCTGGTCCACCTTGCGGAAGAACACCCACTTGGGGCCGTGGTGGTGCTTGAGCAGCCGGGCCGACAGGGCGGGCGTGAGCGTCAGCGCGCAGAAGGTGGACAGGGCCACCGACGCGGCGATGGTGAGCGCGAACTGGCGGTAGATGGAGCCCGTGGTGCCCGGGAAGAGGGCCACCGGGATGAACACCGCCACCAGCACCACGGAGATGGCCACCACCGCGCCGGCCACCTCCTTCATGCCTTCACGCGCCGCCTGGAACGGCTTGAGCCCGCGCTCCGCCATCAGGCGTTCGATGTTCTCGATGACCACGATGGCGTCGTCCACCACGAGCCCCGTGGCCAGTGTCAGGCCGAAGAGGGTCAGCGTGTTGATGGAGAAGCCCATCAGGTAGACGAACGCGAACGTGCCCACGAGCGACACCGGCAGGGTGAGCGCTGTGATGAGAACGCTGCGCCACCCGTGCAGGAACAGGAAGATGACCAGGATGACGAGCGCGATGGCTTCAATGAGCGTGTGGGTCACCTCGTTGACGGAGGCGCGCACCGCGAGCGTGGTGTCCGTGCCCACGCGGTACTCCAGGCCCGGCGGGAAGGACTGGGCCAGGCGGTCCAGTTCCTTGATGACGCCGTCGCGCACGTCCAGCGCGTTGGCGGTGGGCAGCTGGAAGATGGCCAGGCCCACGCCGGTGCGGCCGTTGAAGCGCAAGAGCGTGGCGTAGTTCTCCGCGCCCAGCTCCACGCGGCCCACGTCCTTCACCGTGACGGCCTTGCCGTCGGTGTTGCGCATGAGGACGATGTCGCCGAACTCCTCCGGCTCCACCAGGCGGCCCCGGGCGCGCACGGCGATTTGGTAAGGCTGCTCGTCGCTGGACGGCGGCTGGCCCACCTGGCCCGCGGCCACCTGGAGGTTCTGCTCCTGGAGCGCGCGCACCACGTCCTGCGGCGTCAGGTTGCGGCGGGCCAGCTCGGACGGATCCAGCCACAGGCGCATGGAGAACTTGCGCTCACCGAAGATGCGCACCTCGCCCACGCCGCGCACGCGCTTGATGGCGTCCTTGAGGTTCACGTCCGCGTAGTTGGAGAGGAACTTCGCGTCGTAGCGGTTGTCCGGGGAGGACAGGCCCACCGTCAGCAGCATCTGGCTGGAGGCCTTGTTCACGACGATGCCCGTCTGGTTCACCTGCGCGGGCAGGCGGGCCGCGGCGCGGCTGACGCGGTTCTGCACGTCCACCGCCGCCACCTCGATGTTGCGCGTGGGGGCGAAGGTGACCGTGATGGTGCTGGTGCCGTCGTTGGTGCTGGTGGAGGTGATGTAGCGCATGTCCTCCACGCCGTTGAGCTCCTGCTCCAACGGGATGGTGACGGCGGACTCCACCACCTCGGCGCTGGCGCCGACGTAGGTGCTGGTGACGGTGACCTGCGGCGGCGCCAGGTCCGGATACTGCGCGATGGGCAGCGTCGGGATGGCGATGACGCCCACCAGCGTCAGGATGATGGAGCAGACGATGGCGAAGACAGGCCTGCGGATGAAGAAGTCGACGAACACGGTGTGGCGCCTCTCTGGATTCGCCTGCTAGCGGCTGCCGCCGGTGGTGCCGCCGCCACCGGACGCGGTGCGGGGCGGCTGCGAGGACTCGTCGGTGTTCACGGTGACCTGCTTGGGGATGACGGGCATGCCGTCGCGGAGCATGTGCAGCGACGACACCGCGACGAGGTCGCCCTGCTTCAGGCCACCTTCGACGACGTAGGACATGTCACCCAGCGTGCCCAGGGCCACCGGGCGGCGCTCCACCAGCGTCTTGCCGTCCTTCTTCTCCACCACCATGGCGAAGGGCTGGCCGCTCTGGCGCACCACCGCGAGCGCGGGAATCTGGAGCGCGTCCCGCGTGGAGTACACCAGCCGCGCCCGCAGAAGCTCACTGGGGCGCAGGCCCACGGTGTTGCGGAAGGCGGCCTTCACCTCCACCAGCTGCGTGCGCGGATCCGTCTGCGGCGCCACGTAGAAGACGGTGCTGGAGAGGATGACCTTGCCCTGCTGATCCAACAGCTCCAGCTGGGTGTCCGGCTTGAGCGACCGCGCGCGGAACGCCGGCACCGACACGCTGACCTCCAGCGCGTCCGCCTGGGCCACGGACGTCAGCACCGTGGTGGCGCCCACGTAGTCACCCACGCGCACCAGCACGTCGCCCATGGTGCCCGCGAACGGCGCGCGCACCACGTGGAACTGCAGCTGCACCTGGCGCTGGGCGACCGTCGCGCCGGCCGCGCGCGACGCCGCCTCCGCCGCCTTCACCGCCGCCTGGGCGCGCTCCAGCTCCTGCACGCTGGCCAGGCCCTCGCGGTTGAGGGACTCCGTACGCGCCAGGGTGCGCTTCGCCAGCTCCAGCTCCACCGCGGAGGAGCTCTGCTGCGCCTGGGCGCTGTCCAGCGCCGCGGTCTCCTGCCGCGCGTCCACTTCAATCAGCGGCGTGCCGGCCTCCACCTTCTGGCCCGGCTTCACCAGGATCTTGCGGATGTAGCCGTTCACCTGCGGCAGCACCGACACGCTCTGCCGCGACAGGAGCGACCCCAGGTATTCACCGGTGTCCCGCACCTCGCGCGGCGCCAGCGCCACGACCTGGACCTCGCGCGGCGGAGGAGGGGCCTTCGCCTCCGGCTTGCCCGAGCACCCGGCCGCGCCGGCCACCAGCGCCGCGCCCAACACCGTCTTCGTCATCAGCGCCTTCAGGGGGCGTACCCTCGTCACCAGTCGCACCGGGCCTCCGTCAGGAACGCGTCCAGGCGGGCCTGGACGAGCTCGAATTCCCTCAAAACCAATGCGAGCTGGGCCTGGCGGAGGGCAGCTCCGCTCTGGACCAGCTCCAAGCTGCTACCTCGTCCCACCTCGAAGGCCCGGCGCGTGAGCCGGTCCGTCCGGTCCGCCAGCTCCAGGGACTCGGCGGCGGTCTTCAACAAGGCTTCGGCCACTTCCACTCCACGGCGGGCGCGGGACACCTCCACCCCCACGTTGCGGCGGGTGGCCTCGGAGGCCTGGGCGGCCTGCTCTTCAATGCCTGCGCGCTCGCGCACCAGCCCCCCGCGCTGACCGCCCTCCCACAGGGGCACGGACAGCACCGCGGACACGTTCCAGGTGGCGAAGCGGCCAAAGCCGGGGTCGGTGGTGAAACCCACCAGCGTGCTGCTCAGTCCCAGGGTGGGCAGGTAACCGGCGGACGCCTGACGCCGGCTCTCCCGGGCCGCGTCCACGTTGGCCCGCTGGGCCACCAGGTCCGGCCGGTTGGCCAGGTCCTGCAGGGGGGCGCACTGCTGACGGGTCTGCTCCACCAGGCCGGAGAGGTTGAAGTCCGGGTTGACGCCCACGCCGTGGTCCTCACCCAGCGACAGGCCCAGCGACTCGCGCGTGCGGCGCAGCTGCTCGTCGCCGGCCACCAGCGCCTGCCGCGCCACCGCCACGTCCTGGCTCACCCGCACCACGTCCAGCTGCGTGCCGGCGCCCAGCTCGAAGGAGCGCTGGGTGATGGACTGGCGCTCCAGCGCCTGGCGCAGGCCCACGCGGTTGATCTCGGCGGCGCGCTCGGCGGCCACCGTGGCCACCAGCACCTGCGCCAGCCCCTGGGTGAGGCGGCGCTGCACGTCCTGGAGGTTGGCCGCCGCCGAGGACTCCAACGCCTTCGCGGAGGACAGGCCCCGCCACGCGCCCACGTCGATGATGGACTGGGTGAGGGTCGCGGACAGCGTGCCCAGGGGCGCGCTGGGAGCCTGGGTCCCGGCGCCGGGGTTGGAGCCGCCCACGAAGCCGCCGCCCGCGGCGGAGGGCACGTCCGGGTGGAGCACGTCCACGCCCACGCCCGCGTTGGCTCGCGCGTTGGGCAACAAGAGGCCCAGCGACTGGCGCCAGCGCCCTTGCGCCCGCGTCACGCCGGCCTCCGCGTTGCGCAGGTCCGTGGAGCGCTGGCGCACCCGGGTGAGGGCGTCGTCCCACGTCTTCACCTGCTCCGCCGCGGGCGGGACGGGCGCGAGCATGGGGTCTTCCACCTTCGGCTGGAAGGGGAC
>NZ_RAWL01000385.1:0-8326 GCF_003668885.1 Corallococcus sp. AB049A
CTTCCAGACCGCGGAGATGTACGGCTCCGCCGCCCGCATCTGCCGGGCCGTTTCGCCCAGCTCACTGCCCGGCGCGTCCTCCTGCTTCCGACGCTCCTGGTCTGCCATGCGGACGCCTCACCAAACCCCGGGAAAGTCTTGGGTTTCCTTCCACCAACCCCGACCCCGCCCATACACGCGCGGGCGCCGCTTAGCACCGAATGCGCGGCGCGTGCAACCGCTACGGGGACGCGGGGCACCCCACCGCCAGCAGCGGTTGCGGCACCCGCAAGCGCAGCTACCACGGCGCCGGGGCCAAAGGGGTGGTTTCTCCTCTGTGGAAGAGGCTCGAAGGAGCAGGCGGCCCGGGGGGCGCCCGATGGATCAGCGGCAGCCGAGCCCCAGGGAGGTGACGGGCGGCCGGGCGGAGCGCCCTCCGTCTCTCAGCACCGGGGCTGGGGCATCGCCAGCTTGGCAGGGGTCACGTTGGCCGTTCATGCCCGAGGAGTCACGCATGCCGAAGCCGCTCGAGCTCACCTCTCCGAAGTTCAAGGACGGGATGCCCATCCCCATCGCCTACACCGGCGAGGGCGACGACAAGGCACCGCCGCTGCATTGGGAGAACCTCCCCGCCGGGGCCAAGAGCCTGGCCCTCATCGTGGAGGACCCGGACGCGCCGGACCCGGCGAACCCCCAGCGCACCTTCTGCCACTGGGTCCTCTACAACCTCCCCGTCAACGCCCAGAACATCCCGGACGGGGCCACCCTGGAGGTGCTGCCGGACGGGGTGAAGCTGGGGCGCAACGACTTCAACCGGCAGGACTACGGCGGGCCCATGCCGCCCATTGGCAACCACCGGTACTTCTTCAGGCTGTACGCCCTGGACACGGTGCTGCCGGACCTGAACCAGCCCACGCGCACGCAGCTGCTCCAGGCGATGGAGGGCCACATCGTGGGGGAGACGCAACTGATGGGCACCTATGAGAAGGCGCACCACCGCAGGCACTGAGGGCGCACGGGGGACCTCAAGGTGACGGCAGCTCGCGCGGCATCACCGCGGGCAGGCCAGGCACCTTGAGGTACTCCACGCGCGTGGGCCTGGGCTCCACCCGGGGCCAGCCCGGCGCGTCCAGCGCGGCGAGCAGCCTGAGCACCGGGTAGTCAAAGGACTCCACGCGCGGCCCTGACGCCGGCATGGGGGCCAGTCCCCACGCGAGCGACAGGCGCAGCCGTTCGCACCGGGCGAGCTGCGGCACGTACGCGGGCAGCTTCGCGTGCTCGCCCGCCTCCAGGAAGCGGCAGTACGCGATGGCCTCCTCGCGGTTGAGCACCTCCGGCGGCACGTCCTGGAGGAAGCGCGCTCGCAGCGCGGCCAGCTCCGGCCGCTTCGCTTCGTCCACCCAGGGGAGCTGTTCGCGCACGCGCTCGGTGCGGTGGAAGTCCATCATCCGGCCCGCGCGCTCCACCACCACGGGCTCCACCCGTTGGAGTGCGTCCGCTTCCAACGGCGTCAGGTCCAGCGGGGCCAGGGCCGCGCGGGCGTCGTGGCGCCATGCTTCACGGAAGCGCGGATCCACGTGCAGCCGCGCCAGGACCTCCAGCGTTCGTGGGTAGCTCATGCCGCGCTCGCACCGCAGCGCTGGAGGATGGCGCGCGCGCGGGCCAACTCCTCCACCAGCCGCGCGAAGGGAGGAAAGCCGCTGTCCATCTCGAAGTTCACCCCGCGCACCGGGCTGCGGGGCGCGACGTACTCCAGCAAGCGCCACACCTCCTCCGGCGACGGCGCGGAGTGGCTGTCCAATCTCAAGCCCTCCATCGTGATGCCGCCCGCCAGGTGCACCTGCACCACGCGGTCCAAAGGCAGACGGTCCAGGAAGGCATACGGGTCGAACCCGTGGTTGACCGCGTTGCAATACAGGTTGTGCAAATCCAGCAGGAGGCCGCAGTCCGCGCCCTCCACCACGCGGCGCAGGAACTCCGCCTCATCCAGCGTGTTGAGCGGCGTGTGGAAGAGATACGCGATGTTCTCCACCACGAAGGGCACGTCCAGGTCCGCCCGCGCGGCCTTCACGTTGCGCACGCACGTGGCCACCGCCTCCTCCGTCAGCGGCACCGGCGTCAGCGCGCGCAGGGGCAGGTTCCCCACGCGCGTGAAGCACAGGTGGTCTCCGTGCCAGACGCTCTTCGTGACGTGGCGGATGCGCTTCAGGCCGTCCCGGTAGCCGGGCGCGTCCACGCCGTCCGAGCCCACCGACAGCTCCAGGCTGTGGCCCACCAGCGGATAGCGCTTCGCGAGCAACTCCAGCCGCCGCTCCGAGTCCGGCGTGAGCGGCAGGAAGTGCTCGGGCGTCACCTCCAGCCAGTCCACGCCGGGGTTGCCGCGCGCCAGGTGCGGGTTGAGGTCCCAGCGGTAGCTGAGCCCCACGCCCAGGAAGGGAAGGCCCATGGCGTCAGCCCTTGCGCCGCGCCATCACCTGGAGGTGCTGCCCCAGGACGGCGAAGCCCTCGTGCGCCAGCTTCTCCTGCAACGCCAATATCTCCTCTCGCGCGGCCCACGCGTCCCACGGCGCTTGCGCGGTGTTGCCGTGCGCGGCGGCCATCGCCTTGAGCATGTCGAAGAACATCACCGGCTTGCCGAAGATCTCCAGCAACTCCGCGCCCGCGCCCGCCACCGCGCGCTCCAGCTCGCGCACCGTGAAGGCGTGCACCGGCAGGCCATACGGGCACGTGGTGCGGCCGTCGTGGAGCGTGCGGAAGGCCTCCTGCGGCTTGCCCTGCTTCAGGTAGCCGGAGAACGCCTCGTAGCGGTTGTCCACGCCCAGCACCACCGGCGCACCCGGCTTCGCCACGCGCACCAGCTCCTTCACCGCGCGCGGGTACGCGTCCAGGCAGTACGACACCGGGTCGCCTTCGCAGAAGACCAGGTCGAAGGCCGCGTCCGGCAGCTCCAGCGCCGCGACGTTGCCCTCCACGAAGGCCGCGCGGTCCAGGAGCCCCTTCGCGGCAAACTGCGCCCTCGCGCCGTCCAGCATGCCCGGAGAGATGTCCAGCACGGTGACGTGGTGCCCTCCTTCCGCGAAGCGCGTGCCGAACTTGCCGCCTCCACCGCCCGCGTCCAGCACGCGCCAGGCCGTGCCGTCCCTGGGCAGCAGCGCCTCCACCGGCTTCCAGGTGAGGTGCTCGTACGTCAGCCAGAACAGCTTGATGGCCATGGCGTCCGGCGCGCCCTGGTCGTACTTCGGGGACACCTCGTCGTAGCGGCGCTTGAGGCTCTGCGGGTCGGCGGAGGTCATGCGGATGGCCCTTGGGACAGGTCAGTAGTTGAAGGAGATTTTCGAGAGGATCCGCCGCTCCTGAGAGCCGCCGAAGGGCTGATCCGTGTAGACGAGGAAGATGTCGCTCCACTGGCGGTAGTGCCACCCCACCATCGCGTCCAGGAACGTGCCCTTCACGGAGTTGTAGTCCGCCAGCTCGTACACGCCGCCCTTCTGCAACGTCAGGCGCGCGTAGAGGTCCGGGCTGAAGTGGTAGCGCAGCTGCGCGTAGCCGGAGAAGCTGTAGCCATCACCCGACGTGCCGTAGAGGTCGCTGTTCGTGGGCACGTTGAAGTTGCGCGTGTAGAAGCCGCTGAAGCGCGCGACGATGTGCGGGCCAATCTTGATGTTCGCCGCGCCGTTGAAGCCGCGGATCTCCCCGCCCAGGAAGCGGCCGGCGACGGCGGTGAGCGTGTAGCTCTGCCAGTCGTGCGGGAACAGGGTGAAGCCGAACGTGCCCAGCCGGTCCCGGAAACCCAGGTTGTCGTCGTAGATGCCCTCCAGGTAGAGCGCGAAGTCGTGGTGCAGGTAGGGCTGCACGTTGAGGCGGTTGCGCCAGCGCGTGCGCTCACCCTCGTGGTTGCGGCGCCACAGCGAGTCCCACGTCACGTCCAGCCGGGGCAGGAAGCGCCACTTGGGGAACGGGTTGAGGAACACGCGCGAGTTGTAGCCCTGCTTGTCCACCACCGGCGTCCAGCCCAGCGGGTTCGCGTAGTTCTTCCCGATGTCCTCGAACTGCAGCCAGAACTCCGACAGCGTGTCGAAGCGGTGCAGGCCCACGTGGTACGCGTCCGAGTCCTCGTTGCCCAGCGGGCTCCAGCTCTTCAGCGCCTGCGCCTGGATGAAGAACTCCTCGAAGAGGTGGAAGTTGCCGTCCACGCCCACCGTCTGGAAGTCCGAGTCCCCGAACAGCCCGCCCCGCCCGCTGCGGTTGATCGCCACCAGCGAAATCATCGACCGCTTGCCGATGTCCTGCTGCAAGCGCAGCACGCCGGAGTTGACGTTCTCGAAGACCTCGCGGCCATTGGCGTCCCGGCCGGTGGAGTCTCGGTGCTGGATGTCCATCATCGAAAAGCTCAAGCCGCCCAGCTTGCCGGTGAGCTGCATGCCGCCCCACACCCGGTCATGCGGCCGCAGCGCGATGCGGCGCGAGGTGAAGACGTTGATGGGCGCGATGAACAGGTGCTCGCTCTCCGTGAAGAACGCGCGGCGCTCCGGCAGCAGCGGCAGATCCGTGTCCAGCAGCAGGAAGCTCTGGTCGGCCTCCGCGTCGCTGAAGTCCGGGTTGGCGGTGAGCTTCACCGACAGCCAGGGCGCCGGGTCGATGCGCGCGTCCGCGCCCACGTTGGGACGGAAGGTGCCCCGGTCGTCCGTCGTCTTCAGCGCCACCGTGGTGGCCACGTACGGGGTGATGCTGAAGATGGGGCGCGGCTTGATGCCCTTCAAGCCCTCCAGGTGCGGGTAGCGGCTCACCTTCGCGCTGTTGACGCCGTCCGGCGTCCAGTTGCTCCACTCCTGGTTTCGCGACTGCTCACGGTCCAGGAGCATGCCGAAGGAGATTTCGTCCTTCGTCTCGAACTGGAAGTTGGCGAACGGGATGCGGACCTCTGAAATCCACCCGTCCTTCACGATGGTGGACTTCGTCTCCCACTCGCCGCGCCAGTTGGTGGAGAACGCCTCGCCGTCATCCACGATGCGCCCGTCGGTGCGCACGCCCAGCGGGTTGGTCCAGAAGTAGTACGCGTTCCGGTGGTCCAGGAACGTGTCCAGGATGATGGTGATGTTGTCCTCCTGGTGGAGGAACCCCTCGTTCTGCACCGTGTAGCCGGTGATGCGCTCCGGCTTGGAGTCGATGCAGTGGAAGAGGAAGTACAGGTTGTCCTGGTCGTAGAGGATGCGGACCTTTGTGTCGTCCGGCGCGGGCTTGCCGTAGTTGACGCGCGTGAGGTACCAGCCGGAAATCTCCGGGGCCGCCTGCCACGCGGGCTCGTCCCCCTTGCCGTCGATGGTGATGGCGTCCTGCGTCCGCGTGGCGGAGACCTTGTACGTCGAATCAGCGTGTCCCAGCGTGGGCACCAGCGCGGCCAACAGCGCGGTGCCCCAGCGACACACGTGGCGAAGGGGACTCATCCGTGCTCCGAGGTGGGGGTGAGGGCGGCCATGGGGGCCGGTTCAGGCGTGACGGGTGAAGACGCCTCGCGCACGCGCGACACACAGCCGAGCGCCAGCACGAGGGACACCGACGAGAGAAGGAACGTGCAGCCGATGCCGGCGGCTTGCGCGACGAAGCCGTAGGTGACGGGCGCGAGCACGGAGGCCAGCGCGGCGCAGGCGCCCAGCGCGCCCATGAACCGGCCGCGCTCGGAAGGGCCCGGGGACTGCTCCACCACCAGCGCGGACGCGGAGGAGCGGTGCAGGCCGTCCGGAATCGCCAGCAGCACCCAGGCCGCCACCAGCGTCACCAGCGCGGCGCCGTGCGGCAGCCATCCCGAGGCCCCCAGCACCGCGGCCAGCACCGCCATGCCCGCGAGGCCCGGGACAATCAGCCCCACGCGCCGGGCCAGCCGGTCCGACAGCCGCCCGCCGAAGGGCTGCGCGAACGCGTACGTCAGCCACGACGCCGCCACCAGCGGACCCACGGCCTCCCGGGGCGCGCCCAGTTCCACCGCGTACAGCGGCAGGTACGTGGGGAACAGCGCCAGCGCGAAGGTGAAGAAGAACTGCCAGAGGAACAGCGCCGCCGCGCCCGGCCGGTCCTTCACGTAGGTGAAGGGCGACCACAGCCCCCGGAACACCAGGCCCCACGCCGCGCCGCCGCGCCCTGCCTCCGCGCGCTCGGGCCGCGCCGGTTCGTCCAGCCCCAAGAGCAGCAGGCTGCCCGCGAGGAACAGGCCTCCCGCCAGGAAGAAGGTGCCCGCCACCGACAGCGCGCGGATGACGGCGGAGGACGCGAACAGCGCCGCGACGAACACCAGGTTCGACGTGGCATCCAGCAGCGAGAACAAGGTGGCGCGCTGCTTCGCGGGCGCGAAGTCCGCCACCATCGCGTTGGACACCGGCGCCGCGCTGCGCGACAGCAGCATCTTGAGGATCATCACGGCGGCGAGCGGCTGCGGGTCGTCCACCAGCGCCACCGCCGGCACCATCAACGACGTGACGAGCGACAGGCCCACCACGAAGGGCTTGCGCCCATGGCGGTCCGACAGCGCCCCCAGCACCGGCTGCACGAAGATGGGCAGCAGCGCCCCCACCGTGTAGAGCGCGCCAATCTCCTGGAAGCCCAGGCCCCGCTCGCGCAGGTACAAAGGCATCACCGGGTTGAGCAGGCCCGAGGCCGCCATGCCCAGGAGCCCCGAGCCCAGCATCACCCGCAGGTTTCCCAGCCCCCGCGTCAGGCCATACATCTCCCGGATGGCACCCACGCCCTGGCGGATCATCCCCCCACTCCTTCCGTGGCGGCGTCAGGCTTCAGCCCCAGCACCGCCTCCACCGCCTTCGTGAGCGTGGGCACCGGCCGCACGTCCAGCGCCGTCAGGGGCGCCGGGTCGAACCCGCTGCCCTCCGGCACGAACACCGCGACCCGCTCCGCCCGCGGGAACACCTGCGTCACGTAGGCCTGCGCCACGCCCAGCTTTCCCTGGAGGAACTCGCGAGGCGCGGGCGCGAGCCTTTCGCCATGCGCCTCCAGCGCCACGCCCGTGCCCAGGAAGGGGGACGGCAGCGGCAGGCCCGACAGCAGCGCCACCCACGCGACGAACAGCGGCAGCGACGCGCTCCGGCCATCCAGCGTCACGTTCCGGCCGCGCGGCGAGACGTGCAGGTCCGTCTGCTCCCACGGCAGCGCGTAGCGCGCGCGGCCCACCGCCGACAGGTGGCGCGCATGGTCCTGCCACGCGGGGGTGAAGGCGTTGCCCCGCGACACGTCCGTCCACAGCCGTCCCTGGCCGGGGCGCACGGACACCTCCACGGGCACGACTCGAAAGAGCGCGTGTCCGCCGACGTCCGCCTGGGTGAAGAGCAACAACTGCGTGGATGCGGGCAGCATGGGCGGGGCGTGTCGGTGGGCGCGAGGAAAGACACAGCCGGGAGGAGGAACGGCGCCCTCCTCCCGGCCGTGAAACGCGTTACTCCGCGACGACGATCACGCCCATGCCGTTGGAGCAGGTGCACTTGTCGGTGGCGGCGGCAACGCGGACGATCTCGGACTGGATGTACATGGTGGTTCTCCTGGGTTTGGTTTGGGTTTCGAGGGAAGCGGCGGGCGCGACTACTCCGCGACCGTGGTCGTCGAGGCGATGACCATGCCGTTGGAGCAGGTGCACTTGTCGGACGACGCGGACACGCGGACGATCTCGGACTGGATGTACATGGTGATTCTCCTGGGTGGTTTGCTGCGTTCACTGCCACTGCGGTGAAACATGGCGGAGTGTGGACAGGGGGTCTGACATTGCCTGCCAACACACCGTTGCTTCATTCCAGACGCAACGAGACGTCTCACGTCTGGTATCGCGCGCACCCGGGGCGACCCGGGAGCACGGGATTCCCAAAGACTTGAATGACCGCGGACGGCGGGAAATCAGACGGGGCGCGAGGGCTCGCACAGCCCCAGTTCCTGGAACTGCGTCACGGTGCGCCGCACGTCGGCGCGGATGGCCTCTTCCTGACCCTCGGCGCCCAGCCGCCGCGCCAGCGACACCACCGCTCCCTCCAGGGACGTGCCGCCCTGGCACAACTCGAAGATGCGTGCGGCGGTCTCGTTCACCCGGAAGACCTCTCCGCCCTCCGTATCCATGAGGAAGAAGGCTCCGTCCTGCTGTTGGACGATGACGCCGGAAGCCGCGCGAGGCAGGTTCAAGACATCCCCCTCTGAAACCGGATTGTTACAATTCCATGTTTGTAAATGCCTTCATTCGGGGTGTCAACACATGCAAGGATTTGGGTTGGGGAGCCATGAGAGGGTTTGGGAACGTGACAGGTCTTGAGACGCCGCGGTGTGCCAGAGCGGGGCGCGGCTGTTGTGCGCTGGTGGGCGA
>NZ_RAWL01000386.1:0-8293 GCF_003668885.1 Corallococcus sp. AB049A
CCCAAGGACCCCCGCCAGGCCCCCCGGACTCCCGGCCACGACGTGCCCAGGCCCAGCGTCTTCTAGCGGATCCGCGGGATTGACGGCCGTTAACGTCAGGGTTAATCATTCACCCTGACGTTAACGAGTCTTCCTTTGCCCGGAGCCGCCGCATGAAGCCCATTCCCGAAGACTGGCCGCGCATCTCCTCCAGCCTCTTCTACGAGGACGCTCCCGCCGCCATCGACTGGCTGGAGCGCGCCTTTGGCTTCCAGACGCGCCTCAAGGTGGAGGGCGCGGACAACACCATCGTGCACTCGGAGCTGGTCTACGGCGACGGCGTCATCATGGTGAACTCCTCCGGGCGCCACGCCCACCACCTCAGCCCCCGGCTGCACGGCGGCGCCAACACGCAGACGCTCACGGTCTACGTGGATGACGTGGACGCCCACTGCGCGCAGGCTCGCGCGGCCGGCGCCGTCATCATCATGGAGCCTGAGACCAAGAACTACGGCGACGACTGGGGCACCAACCGCACCTACGGCGCCATGGACACCGAAGGCCACCGCTGGTGGTTCACCCAGCGCGTCTTCACCCCGAAGTAGATTCGCCCGCCATGGCCACCCCGTCCGCGCTCGACCGCACCCTGGCCGCCCTCGCCGACCCCACGCGCCGGGGCGTCGTGGACCGGCTGCGCCAGCGGCCCCACCCCGCCGGAGAGCTGGCCGCCGCGTTCGACATGAGCCCTCCGGCCATGTCCCGCCACCTGCGCGTGCTGCGCCAGACGGGGCTCGTGGAGGAGCGCATCGACGCGGAGGATGCGCGCGTGCGCGTCTACTCGCTGCGCCCGGAGCCCTTCGCCGCCCTGCGCGGCTGGCTCGACGAGGTGGAGTCCTTCTGGTCCGGCCAGCTGGGCGCCTTCAAGGCCCACGCCGAGCGCACCCGGGGCCCGAAGGGCCGTAGGTCATGAGCGCGGACCGCGCCCGCGTCACCACCTTCGTCGCCGTGTCCCCGCTGGACGCCTTCGAGGTCTTCACGGAAGAGACCGACCTCTGGTGGGGCAAGAGCCCGCGCTACCGGGGCCTCCAGAATCCCAGCGGCGTGCTGCGCTTCGACCCGCCCGGCCCCGGTGGCCGGCTGGTGGAGTCCTTCGAGGACCGCATGTTTGAGATTGGCCGCGTGCTCGTCTGGGAGCCCGGCGCGCGGCTCGTCTTCCAATGGCGCGCGAGCAACTTCGCCCCTGGGGAAATCACCGAGGTCGACGTCCGCTTCGAGTCCACCTTCGGCGGCACCCGCGTGGTGCTGGAGCACCGGGGCTGGGACGCCATCCGCATGGACCACCCCGTGCGCCACGGACAGGATGGTCCGGCCACCCTCGCGACGATGGGCCGCTGGTGGGGAGACCTCGTCACGCGCTACCGGCGCCACGCCGCGCGGCACCGTCCCACGTGAGCGAGCCTACGGGCACGCGCCGCAGTCCGCCGCGCAGCTGTCGGGCGTGTTGCTGGTGCCGCACTTCTCCGTCCGCTGGCACACGCCGTCGCCGCAGCGGTAGATGTCCTGGGGCAGCATGCGCGTGGTGATGGGCCGGTAGGTCACGCCGTTGTACGTGCAGCGCGTGTAGAACGTCTTCGTGGGGTCCAGCGTGCAGTAGTACCGGCAGGCGCCCACGTGCTGCATGGGCGCGCACGACGTCGTCTCACTCCAGGACGACAGGCCGCAGGTGCGCACCGTGCTCTCGTCGTAGTCCAGGTATGCGCCGTCGTTCGCGGAGAACGCGCCCTCGTTCGTGAAGACGTTGCCGAAGAAGCACGCCTCCTTCTCGCTGTAGGTGTTCAGCTCGTCCTGGGTGTACGCCACCGTCCCGCCCACCGCGTCGCGGCCCAGCACGGAGATGTTCACGTGCACGCCGTACTTGTTCGCGTGCGCAGCCAGGCAGGCGCTCACCACCTGCTGCTCCGCCACCGACACCGGCTGCCCTCCGGACCAGCCCGGCGCCAATGCCAGACTCCCATCCCAGACGTAGAGCTTGCCCGTCGGAGCGCGGAACGACAGCGACGCCCCCGGCGCCATCGAGCACTTCACCACGTAGCGCATCACCATGTCCGCCAGGACAGGGTCCTGGACGAACCAGCTGCGGAACGAGCCCGTGGCCAGGCCGGTCGTCGTCAGCCCATTCACCATCAGGCCGTTGAGGGTCATCCCATTCAACGTCATGCCGTTGAGGGTCATGCCGTTCAACGTCATGCCGTTGGTGGAGGCGAGCGCGTCCGAGGACTGGCCTGGCACGTCCGGGCCTTCATCCACGGGAGCGCCGCAGCCCACCAGGGCCGCGGCCAGACAAAGCGCCATCCCGGGGGAGGAACGGCGCAGGGAGCTGCGAGGGGGATTGTGGTGCATGGGGACTGCCTCCGCGTAGTGGGCCGCACGAGCCGTACGACCGGATCAACCGGTAAACGCAAACACACGCAGCGCGCAGCGCCCCTGCCCTTCCGGCCCATCCCCTTCGGTCCTTCGCACAACACGCGTGGCGTGCGGCGGCGGACGCTCCCCCTTCCACCGCATGGCGGAGAACGCTGACCCCTTCCGAAAGATCAGGCGGTTCGCGTCCGACCCCGCCCCGCCTTCACCTTCGCCTTGGGGCGCGGGGGCCGGGGCAGGCGCACCGTGAACGTCGTGCCCTCCTTCTGCGTCGACATCACCTCCACCGTCCCGCCGTGCGCCTGGACAATCTCCTTCACGATGAACAGCCCCAACCCCAGGCCGCTGTTGCGGCGGCCGCCCTGCTCCCGCTCGCCCTCGCCCTGGCGGAACGGATCAAACAGCCGCTCGCGCAGCTCCTCCGGGATGGGATTGCCAGGGTTCTGCACCTCCAGCAGCTGGTGCTCGCCCTTCGCGTAGCAGCGCAGGAACACCGGCGCGTCCGGGCTGCCGTGCTCCAGCGCGTTGCCCACCAGGTTGGAGAGCACCTGCGCCAGCCGCTCCGCGTCCCACTCGCCTTCCGCCTTGCCGTCCACGTCCACCGCCACCGCGCGGTCCGGGTACGCCGCGGACAGTTCGTCCACCACCTGCTGGCACACCGCCCCCAGGTCCGTGGGGCCCTTGCGCAGCGGGATGCCGCCGGCCAGCCGGGCACGCGTCAAGTCCAGCAGGTCCGCGATCATGTTCCCCATGCGCGTCGCGGACGCTTCAATGCGCTGCGCGTGCTGGCGGTGCTGCTCCGGCGTGCACTCCAGCGGCCCGCGGCGCTTCTGCGCGCGCGCGGACAGCACGATGGCGTTGAGGGGGTTGCGCAGGTCGTGCCCGAGGATGCCGATGAAGCGCTCGCGGAACCTCGCCTCCTCCACCATCGTCTCCATCTGACGGGTGCGCTCGGTGACGTCCATCATGGAGCCAATCATCCGCACCGGGCGCCCCTCGTCGTCGCGAGCGAGCACGCCCCGGTCCAGCACGTGCGCCCAGCTGCCGTCCGCGCGCTGGAAGCGGTACTCCTCGCTCCACACGTCGCCCGTGGACGCGACGAACTCCACCAGCCGGTCCACCACGCGGTCCCGGTCGTCGTCGTGCACGCGCTCGCCCCACCAGCCCAGCTTGTGCTCCAGGACGGACGTGGCGTGGCCAAACGCGTTGCCCGTGCCGGGATCCCACCGGACGTGGTCCGTGGCGAAGTGCCAGTCCCACAGCACGTCGTGCGTGGCGCGCGTGGCCAGCCGGTAGCGCTCCTCCGCTTCGCGAAGCGCGCTCACCGTCTGCTCCGCCCGGGCCAGCGCCGCCTCCACCTCCTGCCGCGCCGCCCGCTCCCGCTCCGCCTGATGCGCGTCCGCCGCCTGGCCTTCGTCACGAGGCAGCAGCCACAGCGCCAATCCCTCTCCGTGCCGCACGACGACATACCGCCGCCCCGCCGCGTCCCCCGGCAACAGGCCCACGTGCGGAACGCCACGCATCAGCACGCGCACGAGCGCCGCCACGTCGAACAGGGCCAGCCCCTCCCGCGTCCACAGGGACACGTGACGGCCCAGCTCCAGTGAGCGCACCCAGCCCTCCGCCGGGACGTTCATGGACGTCCAGCGGAAGTCGAGCGCTTCGCCCGTCTCCCCGTGCAGCGGCTCGAGGAGGATGCAAGGCGTCTCACTGTCAGCGGGCAGTTCCCATGCCGGAGCCATTCCCGGCCCCCAGGACAGACCCATCATCGTGCTCCCCCCGACGCTACAGGTCTGTTCCCCTTCCCGGCACGTAGGCTGCCGAGCAGGCTGGAAAAACCCGCGTCTCATGGAATACTGACACATCTGGCCACGAGTGGAGCAGCCCTGGAGGGCAGGTGGCGCGAAATACTGCTCACCCCCGAGCACTGGACCTGCCCTGGAGGGCAGGTCAGTACCGGCCCTTGACGCCGATGATGGGCAGGGCGATGGGCAGTCCCACCGCGCTCTTGGTCAGGGGTTGCCGGGTGCCGGAGCCGCCCAGGTAGTCGAAGCCCAGCGTCTCCGTGTTGAGGGTGACGTTGAGCATGTCCAGGTAGGCCTCCAGGCTGAAGGTTTCGTACGCCCAGGCCTTGGACACGCGCAGGTCGAAGCGGAAGAAGGGCGGCAGCCGGTCCACCTGATCGCGATCCACCTGCACCCAGGCGGGGTCGCCGTGCTCGTCGGTGCCCTCGCGGTGCGTCTGGCTTCCCAGGGTGCCGTACTCCGGACGTCCGCTGTTGAAGTGGAGCACGCCTCCCAGGGTGATGTTGTTGGAGAACTTGTGGCTCACCACCAGGTTCAGGATGTGTGTCTGGTCGAAGGCGAAGGGGAGGTCCGCCGAGTCCTCGGAGAGGACCCGACCTGACGAGTCATACCGGTAGAACGTGGTCCGCCGCGTGCTGCGCTGGAGGCTGTACGAAAGCCAGCCGAACCAGTTGTTCCCCAGCGGGTAGCGGATGAGCAATTCCAATCCATACGCCAATCCATGGCTGCTGAAGTCCGGCAGGTCCCAGTCATCCCGGCTGACGGGCGGCCTGTCCACGTCGATCTGCCGCGCGCGCACCCGGCGGAAGCCGTCCTGGCGGATGCCTCCACCGGGCTCACCGGGCGGGGGCGGCTCGATGTCCGGCTCGCCGCCAATGTCGTCCGTCAGGCCCTCGTCGGAGAAGGGCGTGAGCTCGATGGTGCGGAGCATGGGGTTCACGTAGAGGTCCAGCCCCACCTCCCACTTGTCGAAGGCCTTCCACTCCACGCCGGTGGACAGCTGCACGCCCTCCTGGAGGCCCAACAACAGACTGCCCACGTCCACCACCGGCAGGCTGATGAGGGTGGTGGGCGGCTGGTGGAAGATGCCCGCGCCACCCTTGAGCGTCACGGTGTCGGTGAGCTTGTGGCGCACGGTGAGGCGCGGCTCCAGGACCTTGTGGTCGAACCCGCCGGACAGGTGGTAGCTGTCCAGGCGCAGGCCGGGCACCACCGTCCATCTGTCATTGGGCGTCCACACGCCCTCCGCGTACGCGCCGGTGAAGGTGGCCAGCGCCACGGGCACGCGCACCGTGTCCTCCTCCACCTCCTGGCCGTTCTCCACCGTGAGCACGTCCACGATGGCGCGCTTGTGCTCCAGGTCCGCGCCCGCGCGCAGCAGCAGCCGCTCATCCAATGGCACGCTGTAGCCCAGGCGCCCGGAGAAGTTGTCCTGGTCGATGTAGATTTCGTTCCCGTTGTCTGGCCCGCGAGACACGACGGCGAAGCGGTCCAGGCCCCACGTCCCGCCAATCTCAAGCTCGCCCTTGCCCAGCGGGTGGCGGCCGCGCAGGTCCACGCGGTGGAAGGCGACGGACTGGAGCGCGGTGTCCCCCTGGTCGTCCTGCGCCTCCGAGCCGAACGTGTCCGACGAGCCAAAGGCAAACAGCCGCAGCTTGCCCTGCCCCACGTCCTGCTCCACGCGGGCCTGATAATCCCAGAAGTCCAACACCACCTTTGGATTGGTGCGGCCCGGGGGCGGCGGGTCCTGCAACTGATTGGCCGCCAGCGCGATGATCCACGGCGTATAGGAATAGCGGCCCGCGAGGCTGACGTTGGTGCCGGTGGACTTGAAGGGCGTCTCCAAGAAGAAGCCCGCGTTGATGAAGTCCGCGTAGGCGCTGCCGTGCACGCGGTCGTCGCGAGGCCGCGTCAGGCGCCCGTCGATGGCGCCGCCCATCAGCCGGCCGTACTGCGGCGGCGGCGAGCCCGGATAGAAGTCGATGGCGTCCAGGAAGTCCGGGTGGATGACCGCGGGCCCCAGGAACAGGTGGAAGAGGATGGGGATGCGGATGCCGTCCAGGAAGTAGCCCGTGGACGCCGGCTGGCTGCCGCGCACCACCGGGTACGCCACGCCGGACAGCATGCTGCCCACGCCCGGCAGCAGCATCACCACGCGGAACGGGTCGCCCATGGTGCCGGGCACCTCCCGCAGCTCCGCGTCGTGCAGCGTGATGCGGCTGACCTCCGTGCGCTCGCGGTCGCCGCGCACCACCGTCTCGTAGGGGTTCACCACGAGCGGGTCCAGGCCGTAGACGACCTCCAGGGACTCGCTGGCCTTCAGCGCCTCTCGGAACAGGCCGGGCTTGTGGCCGGGGGCGAACACGCGCACCGCCTGGCCGCCCGTGGGGAAGCGCGCCTCGAAGCGGCCGTTCTCGTCCGTCTGCACCGGCGAGTCCGGCGCCGCGTCCGACACCAGCGTCGCGCCAATCAGCGGCCGGCGGTTGCCCTTCTGCCGCACCAGGCCCTTGAGGGTGATGGGGCCTTGAGGTGACGACAACGTTCCGCCGTCCGCGCCCGTGGCCACGGGGACGGGCGCCTCGAAGCGGTACTCGAAGAACAGGCGCACCGCGACGGGCTGCCCCTCCATCATCGCGGGCGAGAAGCGCAGGGAAGGCGCCGCGTGCAGCGCGGCTTCGTTGAGCAGCGGATGCACGCCCTCCACCAGCGTGGCGGTGTCCACCTCGCCGGCCTCGTCCACCAGCAGCTCCAGCTTCACCGTGCCCGCCACGCCCTCGCCCACCAGCCGGGGCGGGTACGGCGCGGGCGAGTCCTTCACCAGCGCGGGCGGCACGAAGGCGGCCTGGGCTGGACCTCCGTCCAGGTCCGCCGCGCCGGGCTCCACCGCCCAGCCTCCGTCCGTGCGCTGGAGGTCCGCCTCCTTCACGACCGTGCCCGCGCCCCCATCCGGGCTGGCGTCGCTCTGCGTCCACGGCGCGTCCATGGCCTTGGGGGCGGAGCCGGCGGTGAGGTTCTCCTCCGTGACGGGCAGGCCCGCGTCCAGCGTGTCGCCCAGCCGGACGCTGCCGGGGTTGTCATCCGGAGTCCGGGCGGGCGCCTGGGCGCGAGCGGGGAGCCCCGGCCACAGCAGGCACAGTGAGAGCGCCAGCGCGGCGGCGTGCCAGGGCGTGCTCCTCTTCGCGAAGGTCATGGGCGGTGGCGTGCGTGCAAGGCAGGTCCGGGCCAGCGTCCATGAGGCCAGGGGATGTCCGCCCTGACAAGCGCTGCGCCGTGACGCGTGCCATCACCGCCCGCCATGGCCGCTGCGGGCGTCGTGCCCTTTCCGCTTACGGACATTGGCCCTCCGCGTCACGTCTCGCCGTGGATTCCCGGCCCCGTCCCGGGGACGGGGCGCCCCATTCCGGATCCATCCCCACCTTCCAGGAAGTCGCCCTTTCCCTTTCCCGGATGCCATGGCACGCCCGAGCCCTCCCAGAGCACTCTTCCACGACCCACACCAAGACAGGGTTCGCGCGGCGTCAGGCGTCACGCGAGCCTGCTTATGATTCCCCCGCCGTCCCTGCGCTACCTTCCCCACGGACTGCTCGCGTCACTGCTGCTGGGCTTCATGTTGATGCCGCTGCTCTTCCCGCCGTCGCTGGCGCGCGCGGGCAATGAAGGGCCGGACACGTTCATCGACGAAGGGCCCCCCGGGGCAACGCCCTCGAGGGAGGCGACCTTCGTCTTCACCGCCACCACGCTGAAGCCCGTGTTCTGGTGCTCGCTGGACGGCAGCCTCTACATCCCCTGCGAATCCCCGTGGCGCCTGAAGGACCTGCCCCCGGGCGAGCACACCGTGGACGTGTACGCGGTGGACGTGAGCACCGCGCAGCGGGACCCCACCCCGTCCGGCTGGGTGTGGCGGGTGACGGAGGCGGGAGCGCGCCCGGCCCGGCCCCCCGCGTCCGCGCCCTGAAGCTCCGAGGCCCTCGTCAGCGGCGCGAGGGCAGGATGGCGCTGGCCACCAGGCTCATCAGCTTGAGCTGGGGGCGCGGCAGCCGGCGCACCGCGCGCAACAGGCGGCGCATCTCCGGCAGGTCGTCCTTGTC
>NZ_RAWL01000387.1:0-8276 GCF_003668885.1 Corallococcus sp. AB049A
GGCTCCGGTCTCGTGGGCTCGGAGAGGTGTATAAGAGACAGGTGTGGGCTTTGTTCGGCGAATGGCGGTGAGTGTGTCCTAGGAGGCGGCCAGGCGCTCCTTGAGGATGTGTTTCTGGACCTTTCCGAGCGCGTTGCGGGGCAGGGCGTCGGTGAAGACGACGCGGCGGGGCTTCTTGAAGGCGGCGAGCCGTTCGCGGCACCAGTCCACCAGGGCCTGGGCGTCGGTGGGGGCGCCGGGGTGGGGGACGATGACGGCGACGACCTGTTCGCCGAAGTCCGGGTCGGGCAGGCCCAGGACGGCGGCCTCCGCGACGGACGGGTGCTGGGTGAGGACCTCTTCGACCTCGCGGGGGTAGATGTTGAAGCCACCGCTGATGATGAGCTCCCGGGCCCGTCCGGTGATGCGCAGGAATCCGTCCGGGTCCCACTCGCCCAGGTCTCCGGTGCGGAACCAGCCATCGGCGTCGAAGGCCTCCTGGGTGGCGTCCGGGCGGCGCCAGTAGCCGGTGAAGACGTGGGGGCCGCGGACCTCGATTTCGCCTGTCTCGCCGCGGGGCAGGGGCTGGCGGGAGCGCACGTCCACGACGCGGGCCTCCTGGCCGGGGAAGGGCATGCCCACGGTGCCGGGGCGGCGTTCGCCGTCGTAGGGCTGGGTGGTGTTCATGAGGGTTTCGGTCATCCCGTAGCGCTCCAGGATGCGGGCGCCGAAGCGCGCCTCGATGTCCAGGCACAGCTGGGGGCTCAGCGGGGCGGAGCCGGAGACCCAGAGGCGCAGGGGACGCGGCGTGACGCCGGTGCAGCGGGATTCTTCGAGGAGGCGGCCGTACAGGGTGGGCACGCCGAAGAAGAGGGTGAGGGACGCGTCGTCGTGCAGGGCGGTGAGGGCTTCGGAGGCGACGAAGCGGCGGCGCAGGTCCACGCTGGCGCCGGTGAAGAGGGTGCCGTGCAGGCCCACCATGAGGCCGTGGGTGTGGAAGAGGGGAAGCGTGAGCAGCAGCCGGTCCGCGTCCGTCCAGCGCCACGCTTCGGTGACGGCGCGCACGTTGGAGAGCAGCTGCCGGTGCTGGAGCATGGCGCCCTTGGAGCGGCCGGTGGTGCCGGACGTGTAGCCCAGCACGGCCAGGTCCTCCGCGCGGGGCAGGGGCAGTGAAGCGGTGGACGCGGCGCCCTGCGCGAGCACGTCGTCGAAGGCGACGGCGGGGAGCTCGGGGGGAGCAGGCTCCACGGTGATGAGCCATTGCAGCGACGGAAGCTGATCGCGCAGGGGAACGAGTTCGGAGGCACCGGAGGCACTGGTGACGCAGACCTTCACCTCCGCGTCGGAGAGGATGTGGGCCAGCTCCACCTGGCGGTAGGCCGTATTGACGAGCACGGCGACGCAGCCCGCGGCCTGGACCCCCAGCCACGTGATGACGAACGCGTCGCTGTTCTCCAGGAAGAGGGCGACGCGTTCCCCCGGAGCCAGCCCCCGGGCCTTGAGTCCGCGCGCGAACGCGGTGACCCGCTCCGCCAGCTGTCCACGCGAATACTCAGTCCCCTCGAAAGACAGCAACGGGCGCGAGGGCTCGTGACGAGCATGGTCCAGGAACACTTCAAGCAGGGAGGCCGGCATGACGCGCGAGCCTAGCGCCTGCCGGTGGGAATGGGAGCGTGCTCCGACTTTGGACCGGAAGGCCTGCCAGGCGGCCATCAGTTGCCGCGACATGCCAGAATTGGCATGCTCCAGAAGATGGCGAGGCCTCTGGTCTGGGTGGGGAGCAGCTTGGAGGACTTGAAGTCGTTTCCTGAAGAGGTGCGAGGCGTCATGGGCTACGCGCTGCATCTGGCCCAGACAGGGGGAAAGCACCCGGACGCCAAGCCCCTCAAGGGCTTCAAGGGGGCTGGAGTGCTGGAAGTCGTCGAGGACTTCGACGGTGACACCTTCCGTGCGGTCTACACGGTCAAGCTGAAGGGAGTCCTCTACGTGCTGCACGCCTTCCAGAAGAAGTCTCGGAAGGGCATCAAGACCTCCAAGCAGGACATCGATCTGGTGAAGCTCCGATTGAAGGCGGCGGAAGACCTCCACGCGGCCCGGAAGGACGCTACGGAAGAGGAATCAGAATGAAGAGCGAACCGAAGTTCACGGCCAGCAGTGGGAATGTCTTCCGGGATCTGGAGGTCGCTCAGCCCGAGGAGGCGCAGGCCAAGGCGGAGCTCATGGCGCGGATCGCGGAGCTCATCGCCAGGAAGAAGCTGACCCAGGCTGCGGCGGCGAAGCTGCTGGGAGTGGATCAGCCCAAGGTCTCGGCCCTGCTGCGTGGACGCATGGCGGGCTTTTCGACGGAACGGCTGATCCGCTTCCTGACCCTCCTGGGCAGTGACGTCCAGATCGTCGTACGGGACCGCCCCAGGTCCCGGGCTCCAGGGCACCTGGAAGTTGTCACAGCCTGACGTGTGGAAACCGGAGCTGCCGTGTCGTGGCGGAAGCTCCGGCCGTTTGCCCTAAGCCGCCTAGAAGAGCGACATGCCCAGCGTGACGCTGCACAGGAAGCCGCCGTGCTGGGTGGTGGCGATGTCCAGGTCGTCGAGGAGGTTCGGGTCGCGGCCGTCCGACGTGCGCCAGTTGTCCTCACGCAGCCGGAAGCCCCAGCCCGCGCGCAGGCCCAGGTACATGGGGCCCATCGACTGACGCATGCCCAGCGCCAGCGTCGCCACCGGCGTCATCAGCTTCTCCGTCGTGTACACCTCGGACTCGCCGCCGAAGCTGAGCGTCGTCGTCGACGTGCCGCCCATGTTGAAGCTCATGCCCGCCTCCAGGAACGGGCTCGTGCGCACCTCGCCCAGCGGATACAGGCGCGCCACCGGACCCACGCGGAAGCCCCAGGCGCCCGTGCCCGCGCTCAGGTTGAGCCCCAGGACGGGCGCCACCCGGTACTCCAGCTCACCGCCAAAGATGCCCGACGGGCTGTTGAAACCCAGCGCCAGACCCAGGTCCAGGTTCGTGCGCCCACCCCGGCGGGGCGGCGCCTCGCGCTCCACCTGGCGCCCCGTCGAGTCTCCCTCCATCCCCTCATGGCGGGGCGCGTCGCCATTCACGCGCTCCGACACCAGCGAGTCCGAGCCCGCGCCGGAGGCCGCCGGAACCTCCTCGGCCGCCACCGGCGTCTCCTGGCTCGCGGCCTCCAGCTTCTGCGCCTCGGCCAGCACCGCCTGCGCCATCACCACCGAGCCCTTGTCGCTCAGGCTGGGATTGACGAAATCGTACGACAGCGTCTTGGTGCGCACCGGCTGGTGCGTCGTGCTCAGCAGATACGTCAGCCGGTACTTCTCTCCGGCCCGCGTCACCTTCGCGCTCACCGTCACGTCCGCCGAACCCTCGTGCTGCGGATCCATCAGGATGGCTTCCGTGGTCGCGCCCTTCAGCGCCTCGTTGATGCCGTAGCGCGTGCGCTCCGCCACGGTGCTCGCCGCCAGTCCGGACGCGTCCACCTCGCTGCCCACGTCCGTGAGCTGGAGATACAGGGCATCCGCGAAGGCGGAGAAGGGCAGGAGGGTGGCGGCCAGCAGCATGCCGGCGCGCTTCCCGAAGGAGGTGGAGCGCATGGGGTGTTCCTCGAAATTGTGTGGGAATTGAATCGAGCAGGCAGACGGCCTGACGCTGTTGCTATTCAACCCCAGCACACTTCTTCGCGGTGTCCGTTCCTGGGACGCGCGCTTCGCGCAAGCGGTCAACGCGGCCGGACAATCCTTCCTCGCGCTCGTGTTTCCGGGGGCTTGGCCCGGCTCGAAGCCCTGGCACACGGCTCGCTATGGCCCGGGGCGTGGACATCCCGAAGGCTCGCAAGCCGCGCCGCAAACCCTACCTCCTGGCCGCCCTGGGCCTCGCCGCGCTCGTGGCGGTGACCGTGGGCCTGTCCCGGCTGCGCCCCGCGGCGCCCACCGTGGACAAGGCCTCCGTGTGGCTGGACACCGTGAAGCGCGGCCCGCTGGTGCGCCAGGTGAAGGGCACCGGCTCGCTGGTGCCTGAGTCCATCCGCTGGCTCACCGCCGACACCGCCGGCCGCGTGGAGCGCATCCACGTCCGTCCCGGCGCCACCGTCACCGCGGGCACGGTGCTCCTGGAGCTGTCCAACCCGGACGTGCAGCTCCAGGCGCTTGAAGCCGAACGCCAGCTCGCGAGCGCCGAAGGCGACTTCCTGGAGCTGCGCGAACTGCTCCAGACGCAGCGCCTGTCCCAGCAGGCCACCGTGGCCACCCTCACCGCCGAGTCCGCCGACGCCACCCGCCGCGCCCAGGCCAACGCCGAGCTCTTCCAGAGGGCCTTCGTCGGAGACCTGGAGACGCGCCAGGCCCAGGAGAAGGCCGACGAGTCCCGCCAGCGTCTGGAGTTGGAGCGCCAGCGCCTGGACGTCATGTCCCAGAGCCTGCGCCAGCGCCTCGCGTCCCAGCAGGAGCAGGTGGAGCGGCTCAAGGCCGTGGCCCGCTTCCGCCGCCAGCAGGTGGAGTCCATGAAGGTGCTCGCGGGAGAGGACGGCGTGCTCCAGGAGCTGCCGCTGGAGCTGGGCCAGTGGGTGACGCCCGGCGTGCTCCTGGCCAAGGTCGTGAAGCCGGAGCGGTTGAAGGCGGAGCTGCGGATCGCGGAGACGCAGGCGCGCGACATCCTCCCGGGCCTCAAGGCGCAGGTGGACACGCGCAACGGCGTGGTGGAGGGCACCGTGGCGCGCGTGGCGCCCGCCGCGAGCCAGGGCACGGTGCGCGTGGAGGTGTCGCTGCCGGACACGCTGCCCAGGGGCGCCCGGCCAGACCTCACCGTGGAGGGCACCGTGGAACTGGAGCGGCTGGACGACGTGCTGTCCGTGGGCCGCCCCGCGGGAGCGCAGGCGGAGAGCACGCTGGCGCTCTTCCGGCTGTTGCCCGGTGGCGACGAGGCGGTGCGCATCCCCGTGAAGCTGGGCCGGGGCTCGGTGAACGCGGTGGAGGTCGTGCAGGGACTCTCAGAGGGTGACCAGGTGGTGCTGTCGGACATGACCGCGTGGGATGCGGTGGAGCGCGTGAGGCTGCGATGATGACGACGATGACGAACGACGGCGAGGCGAAGGCGCTGCTCCAGCTCGACGGGCTCACCAAGGTGTTCGAGACGGAGGAGGTGGAGACGCACGCCCTCTCCAACATCCAGCTCACCGTCCGCCAGAACGAATGGGTGGCCATCGTGGGCCCGTCCGGCTCCGGCAAGTCCACGCTGCTCGCGGTGCTGGGGCTGCTGGACACCGCCACGCGCGGCAGCTACCTCTTGGATGGCAGGAGCGTGCTGGACCTGTCCCCCACGGACCGCGCGAAGGTGCGCAACCAGCACATCGGCTTCATCTTCCAGAGCTTCAACCTCATCGGCGACCTCACGGTCTTCGAGAACGTGGAGCTGCCGCTCACCTACCGGGGACTGCCCGCGCAGGAGCGCAAGCAGCGCGTGGAGCGGGCCCTGGAGCGCGTGGGCATGGCGCACCGGGCGCGGCACCTGCCGGGGCAGCTCTCCGGCGGTCAGCAGCAGCGCGTGGCGGTGGCGCGCGCCGTCGCGGGAGACCCCCTCATCCTCCTGGCGGACGAGCCCACGGGCAACCTGGACTCGAAGAACGGCGAGGCGGTGATGCAGCTGTTGTCCGACCTGCACAAGGCGGGCTCCACCATCTGCATGGTGACGCACGACCCGGCGCACGCGCGCATCTCCACGCGCACGGTGAGCCTGTTCGACGGCCGCGTGGTGCAGGACGAACAGCTTCGCTGACGGAAAGGGAGACACGGCCATGGAACACCTGCTCGGTGACTTGCGCTACGCGTGGCGCTCCCTGAGGAACGCCCCCGGCTTCGTGGCGGTGGCGGTGCTGACACTGGCCCTGGGCATCGGCGCGAACAGCGCCGTGTTCAGCGTGGTGAAGGGCGTGCTGCTCACTCCGCCCCCTTTCCGTCAGCCGGAGCAGCTGGTGCTGCTGGCCCCGAACTTCGAAGCCTTCGGCTTGAAGGAGGTGTCGAACTCCCTTCCCGAGTACCGGGACATGACCACGCACACGAAGGCCTTCGCGTCGCTCGCGGCCTTCCGGCCCGACGACATGACGCTCACCGGGGGGGACTCACCCCGGCGCCTGCATGTCGTCGTCGCCACGGCGTCCTTCCTGCCCACGCTGGGCGTCACGCCGGTGCTCGGCCGGGGCTTCACGCAGGAAGAGGAGGTCCCGGGCCAGGACAAGGTCGTCGTGCTGTCGGACTCCGCGTGGCGCACGCACTTCGCGAAGGACCCGGAGGTGCTGGGGCGCGTGCTGCGGCTGGACGGGGTGCCGCGCACGGTGGTGGGCGTGCTGCCTCCGGGCGCCGTCTACCCGGAGGACACGGAGGGGGTGCTGCCCCTGGCGCCCACGCCCGAGCAGCAGGAGGAGTCCCGGCGCGGCAACCGCTTCCTCAGCGTGATGGCGCGGCTCGAGCCGGGCATGACGCTGGACGCGGCGCGCACGGACCTGGTGCGCATGGGCAACGCGCGCCCGGCGGACCTGGTGAGCCGGTACCGGGAGTGGGGCTGGTCCATGAGCGTGAAGCCGCTGGAGGACCAGGTGGTGGGCGGCGTGCGCGAGACGCTGTGGCTGCTCTGGGGCGCGGTGGGCTTCGTGCTGCTGGTGGCGTGCTCCAGCGTGGCGAACCTGCTGCTGGCGCGGGCCGTGTCGCGAGGGCGTGAGGTCTCCATCCGCGCGGCGCTGGGCGCGGGCCGGCTGCGGCTGGTGGCGCAGTTCCTCACGGAGAGCCTGGTGCTGTCGCTGGTGGCGGGCGCGGTGGGGCTCCTGCTGGCGCTGTGGGGCACGGATGCGCTGGTGGCCACGGTGGGTGACAGCCTGCCGCGCGCCCAGGGCGTGAAGCTGGACGTGGCCTCCGTGCTCTTCACGCTGGCGGTGTCGGTGCTCACGGGCGTGCTCTTCGGGCTGGTGCCCGCGCTCCAGGCCAGCCGCGTGGACCTGCACGCGGCGATGCGCGAGGGCGCACGTGCCACGGGGAGCCACCGCACGGGCCGGCTGCGCGCGGCGTTGGTGGTGGCGCAGGTGTCGCTCGCGCTGGTGCTGCTGGTGGGCGCGGGCCTGTTCGTGAAGAGCTTCCTCGCGCTTCAGCGCGTGGATGCGGGCTTCGAGTCCGAGGGCGTGCTCACCGGAGCGCTCGCGCTGCCCAGGGTTCAGTACCCGGACCCGGCGAAACAGGCCGCTTTCCTGCAGGCCCTGCTGCCGCGGCTCCAGGCGCTTCCGGGCGTGGAGTCCGCGGGGCTCACGAACCTGCTGCCGCTGGGGGGCTCCGCGGACCGCAGCTTCGACATCGACGGGCGTCCGCGCCAGCCGGGGGAGCAGTGGAAGGCGGTGGAGTTCCGCGCCGCCACGCCCGGCTACCTGAACGCGCTGCGCGTCCACCTGCGGCAGGGCCGGCTGCTGGAGGACCGGGACGGGCCGGACGCGCCCTGGGCGGTGGTCATCAACCGCTCCTTCGCGGACCTCTTCTGGCCGAAAGGAGACGCGCTGGGGCAGCGGCTGAAGCTGCACGGCCAGGACATGCAGTGGACCACGGTGGTGGGCGTCGTGGACGACCTGCGCGAGTGGGGCCTGGACGTGCCGTCGCGCCCGGCGGCCTACTATTCGCTGTCGCAGCTGCCGGACGTCTCCATGGGCCTGGCGGTGCGCGTGAAGTCCGGGGAGCCGGAGGCGGTGCGCGCCCAGGTGGAGGCGGAGGTGCGCGCGGTGGACGCGGACCTGCCGCTGTTCGACGTGTCTCCGCTCACGCGGCGGATGGACCAGTCCACGGGGCCCCGGCGGCTGTCCGCGCTGGTGATGGGGCTGTTCGCGGGCGTCGCGCTGCTGCTCGCGGCGCTGGGGCTGTCGGGTGTCATCGCCTTCTCGGTGTCGCAGCGCACGCGGGAGCTGGGCATCCGCATGGCGCTGGGCGCGGCGCGAGGCGACGTGCTGCGGCTGGTGCTGGCGCAGGGCCTGCGGCTGTCGCTCACGGGCGTGGCGGTGGGGCTGTGTCTGTCCCTGGCGCTGGCGCGGCTGTTGGGGTCGCTCTTGTACGGAGTCTCGGCGGGCGACCCGTGGACGTTCGGAGGGGTGGCGCTGCTGTTGACCGGGGTGGCGCTGGCGGCGTCGTGGCTGCCTGCCCGGCGGGCGACGCGCGTGGACCCCATCATCGCGCTCCGGGCGGACTGAGTTCCCTCCTTTCTGGCACAGTTCCCAACCGTGGCGCTCCCCGTGTCCGAACCCACTGCTCCCCCTCCGCGTACCC
>NZ_RAWL01000388.1:0-8228 GCF_003668885.1 Corallococcus sp. AB049A
ATGCTGGGGGTCCGGCCCGCGCTGGGGCGGCTCTGGGGTGCGCAAGAGGAGGTCCCCGGCCGCGACCGCACGGTGGTGCTGACACATGCGCTGTGGCAGCGCCTGTACGGGGCGGACCCCGCCGCGCTGGGCCAGCACCTGCTGCTGAACGACGAGTCCCACGTCATCGTGGGCGTGCTGCCGGAGTCCTTCCACTTCGAGCCAGAGGTGGAGGTGTGGAAGCCCCTGGCGCTGGATGCGTCCCGGGACGCGGGGAACCTGCTGCGCGTCGTGGGGCGGCTGCGTCCAGGCGTGTCCGTGGAGCAGGCCCGCGCGGAGCTGCTCCCGCTCACCCTGGAGGCCGGAGACGTCCCGGGCGAACCCCGGGTGGGCGTGCTCGTGGAGCCCCTCCATGCGTACCTCGTCGAGCAGTCCCTCTCCCAGCTCAAGGTCGTCACGGGCGTCGCGGTGCTGCTGTTGCTGCTGGGGTGCGCGAACCTCACGAACCTGCTGCTCGCGCGGGGCAGCGCGCGGATGCATGAGCTGACGGTGCGCATCGCGCTGGGAGCGACCCGCTGGCAGCTGATCCGCCAGGTGTTCGTGGAGAGCGGGGTCCGGGCCCTGTTCGGCGGCGTGGGCGGACTGCTGCTCGCGCTCTGGGGGCAGGGGCTGCTCCAGACCTTCGTCCCGTCCCAGTTCGCGTCAGGGCCGGGGCTGGAGCCCTTCATGCTCGGCCTCACGGCGGCCGTGTCCCTGCTGACGGCGATGCTCGTGGGGCTTTTGCCCGCGCTTCACGCCTCGCGCGGGGAGGCGCGGGCCGCGCTCGCGCCGGTGACGCGCGGGGGGCGAGGCGCGACGTCACTGGGGTGGACCCGGTCGGCGCTGGTCGTCGTGCAGCTCGCCCTGGCGCTGGTGCCGCTGGTGGGCTCCGGCCTCATGCTCCGCACGCTGTGGAAGCTCCAGGCCGTGCCCCTGGGCTTCGAGTCCCAACGGGTCACGGTGGCGGAGGTGTTCTTCCCGGTGGAGAGGTTCCCGGACGAGGCGCGGGCCGCGGCCGTGGCCCGGGCGCTCACCGGACGGCTGGAGGCGCTTTCCGGCGTGGACGCGGCGGGCTTCACGGGGACCCTTCCCCTCACCGGAGAGGTCTGGCGCGAGAACGTGGGCTTCCAGGTCGCGGGGACGCCGCCGGCCTCCGGGACGCCGCCCCGGGCCGGGTACGTGCCCGCCAGCGCGGGCGCCTTCCGGGCGATGGGCATTCCCCTGAAGCAGGGCCGCCTCATGGAGGACGGCGACACGGCGGACCGTCCCCCCGTGGTGGTGGTCAGCGAGGCCTTCGCGCGCCGGTACCTGCCGGGCCGGAACCCCGTGGGCGCCCGGCTCCAGCTGGACCGCGACGCCGCTCCCCGGGAGGTCATTGGCGTCGTCGGGGACGTGCCCATGGAGCGCATCTCCGTGGCGCCCACGGGGGACCTCTATGTCCCGGTGGGGCAGGACCTGCGCAAGAGCCTGAGCCTGGTGGTGAAGTCCTCGCTGCCGGCGCCCCGGTTGCTGGCGCTGCTGCGCGAAGAGGTGCGCGCGGCGGATCCGAACCTGCGGCTGCTCAACGTCCGCCCTCTGGACCGCGTGGTGGAGGCCAGCTCCGAGCGGGTGCGGGTGATTGGCGGGCTGCTGACGGCGTTCGCGCTGCTGGGCGCGGTCCTGGCCTCGGTGGGGCTGTATGGGTTGCTGGCCTTCTGGGTGACGCAGCGGACGCGCGAGCTGGGCATCCGGAGCGCCCTGGGCGCGACGCCGCGGGCGCTGCTGCGACTGGTCATGCTCCAGGGGCTGCGGCTCACGGGGCTGGGGCTCGCCGTGGGCCTGGCCTGCGCCGGGCTGCTGGCCCGGGCGCTCTCCGCGATGCTCTTCGGCATCACGCCCCTGGACCCGGTCATCTTCGTGGGAGCCCCCGCGCTGCTCCTCCTCACGGCGCTGGCGGCCAGCTGGCTGCCCGCGCTCGCCGCCACGCGCGTCTCCCCCGCCGAGGCCCTGCGCCAGGACGCCTGAGCCCCCGCGTCAGGACCTGCCGCCCTTGTGGGGGAGGAAGGTCTCCACGACCTCCTTCACGGACTGCTTGAGGAAGCCGCCCGCGTCCGGGTCGCCCTTCACGACGGCGGAGGCGAACATCTTCGCCTGCTCCAGGGTGATGTGTGGCGGCAGGGGCGGCACGTTGGGGTCCACGTAGGCCTCGTAGACAACGGGCCGGTCCGCGCTCAGCGCTTCCTCCCAGGCGGCGGCGATGCGGTCCGGCCGGTCCACGCGGATGCCCTTGAGGCCCAGGGACCGGGCGTACTCCGCATAGGGGAAGTCCGGCAGGTCCTGCGACGCGGAGAGCTTCGGGTCGCCGGCCATGGCCCGCTGCTCCCAGGTCACCTGGTTCAGGTCGCGGTTGTTGAGCACCATGACGATGAGGCGCGGGTCCTGCCATTCCTTCCAGTACTTCGCGATGGTGATGAGCTCCGCGTTGCCGTTCATCTGCATCGCGCCGTCGCCCACCAGCGCGATGACGGGGCGGTGGGGGAAGGCGAACTTCGCGCCCAGCGCGTACGGCACGCCGCAGCCCATGGTGGCCAGGTTGCCGGACAGGGACGCCATCATCCCCTTGCGCAGCTTCACGTCCCGCGCGTACCAGTCCGTCCCGCTGCCGGAATCCGCCGTGAGGATGGCGCCGTCGGGCAGCCGGGACGACAGCTCCCAGAACACGCGCTGCGGGTTGATGGGGTTCGCGTCGTTCATGGCGCGCGCCTCCAACACCTTCCACCAGCGCGCCACGCCCTTCTCCACCCCCTCGCGCCAGCTCCGGTCCTCCTTGCGCTTCAGCTGGGGGATGAGCGCTCGCAGCGTCTCCTTCGCGTCGCCCACGAGCCCCACCTCCATGGGGTAGCGGATGGAGACCATCCGCCCGTCCAGGTCGACTTGAACGCCGCGCGCCTGCCCCACCGGCGGCAGGAATTCCGAGTAGGGGAAGCTGGTGCCCACCATCAGGAGCGTGTCGCACTCCTGCATCAGGTCCCAGCTGGGCTTCGTGCCCAACAGGCCGATGGCGCCCGTCACGAAGGGCAGCGCGTCCGGCAGCACCGCCTTGCCCAGCAGCGCCTTGGCGACGCCCGCGCCCAGCCGGTCCGCGACCTCCAGCACCTCATCCGCCGCGTTCATGGCCCCCGCGCCCACCAGCATCGCCACCTTCTTGCCGGCGTTGAGGACGTCCGCGGCGCGGCGCAGGTCCGCGTCCTGGGGAATCACTCGCGGAGGCGCGTAGCCCACGCTGGAGTGCACGGTGCCGTGCTTGCGCGGCGGCGGTTCGTACGGCTGCTCCTGCAGGTCATTGGGGATGATGAGACACGTCACGGTGCGCTCGGACAGGGCGATGCGCACGGCGCGGTCCAGCGCGTGGCGGATGGCGGAGGGCGCGGTCACCATGGTGACGTACTCGCTGGCCACGTCCTTGAAGAGCGTGGTGAGGTCCACCTCCTGCTGGTAGTTGCCGCCCAGGGCCGTGCGCGACTGCTGGCCCACGATGGCCACCACGGGCTGGTGGTCCAGCTTCGCGTCATAGAGGCCGTTGAGCAGGTGGACGGCCCCCGGGCCGGAGGTGGCCATGCACACGCCCACCTCGCCGGTGAACTTCGCGTGCGCGCAGGCGGCGAAGGCGGCCATCTCCTCGTGGCGCACCTGTACGAACTTCATCTCGGAGCTGCGCCCCAGCGCGCCCATCACGCCGTTGATGCCGTCCCCCGGGTAGCCGTAGATGCGGCGCACGCCCCACTGGATGAGGCGGTAGATGAGGTAGTCGCTGACGGTGGCGCTCATGCGCGAGGCTCCCGGGTTCGGGTTGGAGGTCCCTCGCGGATCAAGCTAGTGACCGCGATGCGCCGCGGAGCCCCAGGGCATCCGGGTGCCTGTTCTCCCCTCCCGTGAGCGGGCCTGCGTGCGGGCGGCTACTGGCGGCCTCGCCCGGGCCGGGCGCGGCGGGCCTTGTCGTGGGCCAGCTCCGGGCGCTTCTCCGCCAGCCAGGCGATGGCGTGCGCGGAGCTGGGGATGGTGAGCATCAGGAACGCGGCGACGAGCAGGCCGCGCAGGAACAGCCAGCCATCCTCCGTCGCCAGCGTGGCGCCGATGATGACCAGCGCTCCGCCGAAGGGCACCGCGCCCGCCGCGTGCACGCGGGTAAGCACCGAGGGCAGGCGGTACAGGCCGATGATGGCGGCGGTGATGAAGAGCAGGCCCAGCGTCACCAGGCCATTGGACACCCACTGCAACAGGGTGGACATCACCGGCCGTCCTCCTCGTCGTGGAAGGCGCGGCCGTGGTGCAGGTAGCGCGCGCCGGCCACGGTCTGCACGTAGGAGAGCAGGGCCAGCACCAGGGCCGCGTCCAGGTAGCCGGCCTCCCGGCGTATGGCGCCATAGAGGGCCAGCACCGCGCAGATGACCAGGCCCAGCGTGTCCACGGACATGAGCACGTCCGGCGCGGAGCGCTGGCGCGAGGCCAGCAGCACCATCGCGCCCAAGAGGCCCACCATCCACACGATGGCCAGGGTGAAGAAGGTCTCGTGCATCGCCGGGCCGCCTCCTTACGGGAACACCGCGCGCTGGTAGCGCTGATAGAAGTTGTCCTGCTGCTGGATGAGCTGGGCCGGGTCGGACGCGTCCAGCGCGTGCATGCGCATCACGCGCTTCTCCCAGTCCAGCTCCAGCAGCACCGTGCCCGGGGCCAGGGAGATGACCCACGAGGACACCTGCACGCCGCGCGCGGTGCGCTCGCCCATGGGGACCTCCACCACGCCCGCGCGGTCCGCCCGCTCCAGGGGGCCGAAGACGATCCTGAGGACGTGGAAGCAGCTGCGCGTCACCAGCACGGCCAGGGCCCAGCCGAAGCGCGGCAGGTGCAGCGTGCGCCGCCAGTGCTCGCGCGCGGGCAGGACAGGGGGCAGGCCCGCCATGGGGAACAGGCGCATCACGCCCAGGGCCAGCACGAAGCCCAGCACCAGGTCCACCGGGTGGAGGCTGCCCACCATCAGCATGTACAGCAGCGCCAGGGCCAGCGCGTGCACGAAGGTGCGAGCGCTCATGGCAGCGTCCCCAGGCCCTGGATGGCGTCCCGCCCCGCGCGCAACAGCGGCTCCGGCCAGAACCCCGCGACGATGAGCGCCAGGGACAGCGCGTACACCACCGCGCCCGTGCCCCGGTGCAGGGCCGCGCCCTCCCGGAGCCAGCGCTCGCGCTGGTAGGCGCGGAAGAGGGCCAGCAGCGACAGGGTGCTCGCCAGCACCACCAGCCCCGCGAGCGGCGTGTGCCCCTGCTCCAGCGCCGCGCGCAAGAGCCAGGCCTTGGACCAGAAGCCCGCCGTGGGCGGCACGCCCGCCGTGCTGAAGGCCGCCACGGAATAGGCCCGGCGCGCCCGCTCGCCGCCCCGGTCCTGGGCCAGGAACAGCGCCGTCTTGTCCACGGAGCCCGCCAGCGCCAGCGCCACCGCCGCGCACAGCCCCTCACGGCCCTCCAGGCTCAGCGCGGTGATGATGAGCCCCGCTTGCGAAATCGACGCGTAGGCCAGCACCTCGCGCGTGTCCCGCCGGGAGAGCGCGAGGATGGAGCCATAGAGGATGCTCGCCGCGCCCAGGACTTCCAGCAGCGGCCGGGCCTGCGCCAGCACCTGCGGCATGACGTCCACGCCGAAGCGCAAGAGCCCATAGCTGCCGATGTTCGCCAGCGCCCCCGCGAGCAGCGCCGCCACGGTGGGGCCCGCGTCCCGGTACACCGCCGGCGCCCAGAAGTGGAACGGGAAGAAGCCCAGCTTCACGCCGAACGCGCAGAGCAGCAGCGTGCCCGGCACCAGCAGCGCGAACGGCGGCCCCGCCTGGCCCCACGCGATGATGGACAGCATGTCCAGCGTGCCGGTGGTCAGGTACAGCATCACCACCGCCGTGAGGAACAGCGAGGACCCCATCAGGTTCACCACCACGAAGGTGAACGCGGCGCGCAGGTTGCGGGGCTTCTCGCCGTACGACGCCAGCCCGAACGCGGCCGTCATGGCCAGCTCGAAGAAGACGTAGAAGTTGAACGCGTCCGACGTGAAGAACACCCCCGTGAGCCCCGCGCCCATGAAGACCACCAGCGCGGGGAAGCTGCGCGACGTGATGCCGCCCGCCACGTGCTCGTACACGAGCGTGCCCAGCACCACGGACGTGGACACCAGCGCGAACACGATGGACAGCTGATCCGCTCGCAGGCGGATGCCCACGCCCACGGGCCAGTCCCCCGTGACGAACTGGGGCGCCTGCGCGCTCCAGGCCTGGGGGAGCAGCAGCACCGTGCACACCAGCGTGCCCGCGAGCCCCGCGATGGCCAGCCACGCCACCCACGCGCGGCGTCCGTCCAGGAACGCCAGCACCACGCCCAGCACCCACGGCAGGAGCAGCGGTCCCCAGAGCGGCATCAGTGCCCCTCCTCCTTCTCCACGGCGTGCACGCGCTTCAACTCCGCCTCCACCAGCCGGTCCGTGCGCAGCGAGCCGTGCGCCCGCTGCGTGCGGTGCACCAGCGTGAGCAGCAGCGCGGACACCGCGAAGCCGATGACGATGGCCGTGAGCGCCAGCGACTGGAGCACCGGGTCCGTCACCGGCCCGCCATCGTGCACGTTCAGCGCCTCGCCGCGCTCCGGGAAGGAGCCCGCGAGGATGAGCAGCACGCTGGAGTTGGTGATGAGCACCGTGCCGCACGCCACGCGCACCAGCTCGCGCTCCAGCACCATGCGGACACCGACCGCGAACAGCAGGCCCACCACCAGGGACGCGATGAGGATCATGGCCCGGCCTCCTCTTCCGCGTCCGAGTCCGTGCGCAGGGCGAAGCGGTCGATGACGGTGACCACCAGCCCGAAGACGATGAGCATCAGCCCTCCCTCGAAGATGAGCGCCGTGTGCAGGTGCAGGCCGCCCACGCCCAGCTCCTGCTGGTCCGGACGCGGAAAGAGGCTCATGGGCGCGTAGCCCGCGAGCACGGGCAGGAACGCGGTGCCCACCACCAGCAACAGCCCCACGCCCGCCAGCGGCGCCGCGTACCGCACCGCCACGAAGCGCCGGGTCTGGTCGCGCCCCGCCGTCACGTACTGGAGCAGCACCGCGAGCCCCGCCAGCGCCCCGGCCGGAAAGCCGCCGCCCACCGACGCGCCTCCCTTCAGCCAGAGCGCCAGCGCGATGATCAACGACGGCCACAGCAGCAGGCGCGACAGGGGTGGGACGAAGGAGATCATTGCTTCTTCCCCTTGCGGCTCAGGTTGAGGCTCAGGAGGCTGGTGACGCCCAGCAGCGCCGCCACCACCACGGTCATCTCGCCCACGGTGTCCAGGCCCCGGAAGTCCGTGAGCACGGCGGCGACGACGTTGGGGGAGTGCGCGGCCTTTGCCAGCCGCACCGTCTGCGCGCCCACGCGGTCGACATGCAGGTGGGACAGGGCGCTCCAGCTCAGGAGGAAGGCGCTCGCGCCCGCGACGGCGCCCGCCAGGCGGTCGCGTCCGCGCGGGTTCTGGGCCTCGTCCTGGGCGAGCTTGAGGCGCTCGCGCGGCAGGAGGGCCAGGAGGCCCGCGAAGAGCAGCGTGAAGATGGTCTCCACCAGCACGGAGGTGAGGGCCACGTCGGGCGCGGCGGCGAAGGCGAACACCATGGCCAGGCTGAAGCCCACGCAGGAGATGAGCAGCACCAGCCGCAGGTGGCCCTTCGCGCGCAGCGTGGCCAGCGCGGCGGCGGACGCGAAGGCCAGCGCCATCACCAGCGTCACGTCCGCCGGGCCCACCGTGCCCACCGTGAAGCGGTCGCGCAGCGGCGTCACGCCCAGCACGGTCAGGCCCAAGAGGCCCGTGGGCACCAGCACGGACGCCACGCGGTCGCGCAGGTCGCGCACCTCCTTCTCGTGCAGCCACGTGGACAGCCGGTCCAGCTGGAGCAGCAGCAGGCGGTAGCCGCGCTCGGCGCCCACATGGGAGGCGGCGTTCAGCACGCGGGAGAGCGCGGGCGTCCAGGCGTTGCGCGTGGCGAAGAGCAGCGCGCCCAGGACCCAGGCCCCCACGGCGAGCAGGTTCTCCGCGCGCGCGTCCAGGTGGTACGCGAGCTCCAGCGTGGAGGGCTCGCCGCGCATCGTCTCCGCTGCCGCGCGGGCGGGGGTGACGAGGAGGCCTGGGAGCACGCCGCCCAGCAGGATGCTCGCGGCGAGCACGACGA
>NZ_RAWL01000389.1:0-8163 GCF_003668885.1 Corallococcus sp. AB049A
CTCCCGCGACGAACTGGTGGAGCTGCTGCGCATCCGCCCCGCGCGAGCCCTGGGCATGGCGGCCCTCCACCTGGGCGTGTGGGCGCTGGCCGGCGTGGGGCTCGCGCACGTCAGCGGCTTCTGGCTGAAGCTGCCCCTGTGGCTGCTGGCGGCCCAGGCCGTCATGGGGCTCATCCAGCTGGACCACGACGCGTGGCACGACACGCTCTTCCCGAGGCCCTGGCAGAACCGCCTCTTCGGCAACGCGCTCAGCCTGCTCGTGGGCATCGCCTACGAGCCGATGCGGCACGACCACCTCGCGCACCACCGCTGGAACCGCACCGAGAAGGACCCTGACGCCTACAACGCGGGCCGGCGCTCGCCCGGGCTGTGGGCCCTCTTCTACGCCACCGTGCTGCTGGGCCTGCCGCTCAGCCTCGTCTACTTCAACGTCCTCTACCCGGTGCAGCACTTCGACGCTGGCCGCCTGCGCCGCCATGCACTGGTGCTTCTCGGCTACGGGGTTTTCTACGCGCTGCTCTTCTGGCTCCTGGCGGGCCACGGGCTGCTCGGGGGCGCGGTGGAGTGCTGGCTGCTGCCAGTGCTCTTCGCCAGCCCCCTCAACGGGCTCAAGTCCATCTCCGACCACCACGCCAACGTCTGGCGCGGCGACCGCTTCCACACCGCGACGACGGTGCGCAGCACCCGGCTCGTCACCTTCCTGTGGAACGGCCTCAACCACCACCTGGACCACCACCTCTATCCGCGGGTGCCCGGCTACAACCTCGCGCGGCTGCACGCGCTCCTGCGCTCTCAACTGCTCGCGCGCGGCGCCCCCGTCTTCGACAGCTACCTCCACGTCATGTGGCGGGCCCTCCTGGCCGGCCCCATGGTGGTGGAGGAGGACGTGCGACTCGTCACCCTGGAGCGAAAGCGCCCATGAACGCCCTGCGCCGGCTGTACGCGGACCTCCGCTACGAGGACGGCCGCTGGCCGCTGTCCCGGTGGGACCTCAACCTGCGCTACATCACCAAGAGCCTCCTGCACCTGCCACAGCCGCGCTCGGCCGGAACCGCGGAGCACTTCGCGCGAGTCGCCCGGCACGTCGCCTCGGGCAGCTGGCGGCACGCGGGCGCGCCGGAGCTCCGGCTGAGCGCCGTGGGCGACATGATGTGGATCCGCAGCGGCTTCCACCGCGCCCTCTCTCCCGGCGTCCGGGAGGTGATGGCGGATGACGCGGTGGCCTTCGCCAACCTGGAGACGCCGGTGGATCCGGCGCGGCCCGTGCCCCGGCTTGTCTACGAGACGCTCCACTACAACGCCCCGCCGGACTACCTCGCGGCCTGGGAGGGCACGGCGCGCCACCGCGTCTTCTCCCTCTGCAACAACCACGCGCTCGACCAGGGCGCCGGAGGGCTGGAGCGGACCCGGCGGACGGTGCTGGCCTCCTCCCAGCACCGCTGCGTGGGAGGCCCCCGGCCGGAGGACGCGGTGGCCGCCCTGGAGGTGGACGGGGTGCGGATGGGCATCGCCGCCGTGACGTATGACATCAACCACCTGGTGGGTGCGCCGCCCTCCGGGGTGCCGGTGACGCGGCTGGGCAGCCCGCTCCACGCGCCGGACTGGGAGCGGCTGGGCGCGCTCATCGACGCTGCTCGCGCGGTGGGGCCGGACCTGGTGGTGCTGATGCCGCACTGGGGCTTCGAGTACGAGTACTGGCCCGAGGCCCTCCAGCGCGAGCACGCGTACCGGCTCATCGAGCGCGGGGCGGACGTCCTCCTGGGCTCCTCGCCGCATGTCCTCCAGCCGGTGGAGTGGGTGTCCATTGATGGCGCGGACGCCACCTGCCCCACGCAGGTGCGCCGGGGCGGGCCCGCGCGGATGGGGCTCATCGCGCACTCGCTGGGCAACTTCCTGAGCATCATGCCCACGCTGGCGTGCCAGACGGGGGCCGTGCTGAAGCTCGCGCTCGCCCGGGACGCGCGGGGCGTGCTCCAGCCGGTGGATTTGCGCGCGGTGCCCACCGCCTGTGGACGGGGACTCGGTGGAGAGGGGTTCCTCGACGCGGGCGTGGTGCGCCTGGACGAGCTGCCCCCAAAGCGGGCGGCGCAGCACCTCGCGCATGCCCGGCGGACATTGGGCGCGCTTCTTTCGGACCGGAGGGACTGAGGATGTCTTTGATTGAGGAGCAGTTGGAGGCGCTCACCGTCGGGATGGCGCGGCAGGTCTCAAGCTGGCTGCCGGCGGTGACGCCGGAGCGCTACGTGGCGTTCCTCGACATGATGTTCCACTACACGAAGCGGAGCGGGGACCGCCTGCGGCTCGCGGCCGAGCGTGCCACGCTCCCCGAGCTGAAGGCCTTCTTCGCGGAGCTGGCGGGGGACGAGCAGTCGCACTACCTGCTGGCCCAGGCGGACCTGGTGGCCTTCGGGCGCGAGCCCTCGTCCGGCACGCCTCGCGAGGTGGCCGACTTCCACGCCTTCTGGGAGGGAATCAGGCCGGAGCGGCAGCTCGCCTTCCTGGGCGCGCTGCGCGTGCTGGAGGGCGTGGCGCGGCACCTGGGAGGCGAGGCCCGCCAGGGGCTGGGGCGGCTCGGGCTGGAGCGGACGCAGGCGCGCTTCATCCTCGTCCACCTCGACGTGGACCTGGAGCATGGAGAGCGGGCCCAGGCGCTCTGCGCGGCGCTGGGGGCCGGGCACCCGGAGCCGCTGCTCGAAGGGGCCCGGCGGGCCGCCGACTTCTGGGTGGCCATCCACCGCGCGGCGCTGGCCGCACGCTGAGCCGTGCCTCCGCACGAGACGGCGACGGCGGCCGCACGAAAGTCTGCTTTTGCAGCTGGGGGTCGGTGAGCATAGGCGGGATAAAGGCCATGTTGAGGGTGAGGGCTGGAGCGCAGGAGCCGAGGAGGGCCGCTGACGGGGCCTCCCGGGCAGTACGCAGGCGGGTGGAGAAGCCGCGCAGCCCCTTGGGATACACGTCGGCCCGGGCCGCCTTCCCATGAGGTGCGCGGCAGGGGCCTGGTTCTCTTGGCTGGGGCGGCTTGAGCCTCAACACCACGCACTCTGGGGGCCCTCGCGCCGGGGCCAGCCTCGCACCTGCCGGGGGGCAGGCCCAGGTGCTCCAGAATCGCTCGCACTCCACCTCTTGCCTACACATACGCCAGCACCCGCCGCCTGCCTCCACACCTCACGCAGACGAACACGTCCAAGTCGAACGTCCTCCTGAGCAAGTCTGCCCGGTCCACTCGCGGCGTCCTCTCCTTCCTGACCGCTGCCTGGGGCGCCTCGCTCGCCTCCTCCGCACCTGCTTGAGGGACGCGGAGCATGAGCTTCAAACAAGGCCCGGTGCTCAGGTCTCCGTCGCCATCCGCAAGGCGGCCGGAGGTGGCGCGTGCAACCGCAGGCGCTCCGACGTGAGCGGGTGCGTGAACGCGAGCGTCTCCGCGTGGAGCAGATAGCCCCCCTCTCCGGGCAGGCCAGGCTCGCGCTCGCGAGGCAGACCTCCCGAGGCGAACAGCGGCTCACCCGTGAGCGGATGGCCGATGGACGCCAGGTGGATGCGGATCTGCTCGGGGCGGCCCGTGTGGATGCGCACCGCGAAGAGGGTCTGCCCGTCACGCCGCTCCAGGACCTCCGCGTGGCTGTGTGACGGTTTGCCCTTCTCGGTCGCACCGTGCACCGACCCCAGCAGGGGGTGGGGCACCAGCCCGATGGGCGTGTGGATGTCATAGGACGCCTGCGCCGCGACCCCGTCCGAGAGCGCCCGGTAACGCTTCTCCACGTCACCCTCGCGCCAGTCGCGGGAGAGCTTCGCGGCGGCGTCATGCGTGCGGGAGAAGAGCACCAGCCCCGAGGTCGCCCGCCCCAGCCGGTGCAGCGCGGACGCCTCAGGCCAGCGCAGCCGCACGAACGAGAGCAGCGTGTTCTTGAGGAAGCCGCCGGAGGGAATCGTCGGCAGCCCGCTCGGCTTGATGACCGCGAGCAGCGAAGCGTCCTCGTACACCAGCTCGAAGCTGTCTGGCGTCTCCCCTTCCCGCCAGGGCGGCCGGTGCCAGCAGAGCTCCTGGTGGCCCCGCAGCACCTCGTCGCCGGTCGCGATGGAGCCCTCCAGCCGCACCTCACCGCGAGCGAAGCGAGCACGCCACTCCTCCTCGATGGAGTGCCGGTACGCGCCCGTCAGGTGGGCAAGCGCGGTGCGCCCCACGGAGGCGGAGCCAATCCGCTCGCGGTACACATAGCCGTCATTCAGGCGGCCAGAGTCATCAGGTGGGGACGTCACCGGAGCACTCTACGAGCCCCAGGCGGAAGTGACAGCCCCGGGGTCGCAGTCGGGGTGGGCACCGTCCCGCGAGTGGGGGCCTTCTTCGTTCGTTCCGGGGCGTCCCTGGAGACTGGGGCATGTCTTCTCGCGTGGTCGGCTCCGCCGGTTTGCTCCTGTTCCTCCTGCCGTGGGCGGCCATGAGAGGGGCCATCGACGTCCTGGTCTGCGCCGACATGGTCCGTCAGGTGAAGGCGGAGAGCTGGCTCACCGTGCAGGGCACCATCACCCGGAGCCAGATGGTGAGGACGTCCGAGAGCAGCCCCACGTCCTTGAGCAGCACCCACCGTACCCGATGCGGAAAGGACAGCGTCCACTGCCGGTAGGGCACGCGCGGCAGCACCCCCTCCACCAAGTGCGCCGCGGTGACGTGCGCCCGCTTCGCGTTGCAGGAGGGACACACCCCTCGCCCCTTGCACGAGAAGGCGACGAGCAGCTCGTCCTTGCAACTCTCGCAGCGCACCCGCGCGAAGCCGTGTGCCAGCCCCCCGCCTCGCTCGCCTTCTCCAGCAGCGTGGCCAGGTTCTCCCTCACCGCCTCGTGCAGCACCTACGGAGGGGCGCCCTCGGGCTTGAGTGGAGCCCCTGACTGCTCAGGGGTTCGAGGCGCGACCGAGGCAGCGCTTCAGGAGGGGCAAACCCGGTACCAAACGGGTACCCAATCCAGCGAACCCGCCTGAACGCCGTTGAACGCCACCGGACAGAAAGACGCCCTGCTTCCGTGGGGCTGGAAGCAGGGCGATGACCCCGACAGGAATCGAACCTGTGGCCTGCGGTTTAGGAAACCGCCGCTCTATCCAACTGAGCTACGGGGTCGAAGCGACGCAACCGCCTTATACCAGGGCGAGTTCTCCTCGCAACGAGGGCGTGGGGGAGGGGGCACTATCGGACTGGGAGTCCCGTGGGAGTCTTGAAGGGGCTTCGCCGGCCTCGTTGTGGTGGGCTCGCCTTTCGCCTCACCTGACAGCACCTTCACGGGGTTCCGAAGGTCTCCTGCCACGACAGGTCCCCGTCCGCGGACACACGGAACACCCAGAGGTCCGTCTTGCCCGCGCCCCGGGACATCGTCGAGCCCGCCACAACGAGGCCGCCGTCCGCCAGCCGGGTGATGCCGCGCGCGAGATCCTGCCGGCCGCCTCCGTAGGACTTCCGCCAGCGCACGGCGCCGTCGGGGCCCAGACGCCATACTCGCGCATCGCGGTCCGCCAGGCCCTTCAGCGAGTCGCCCGCCACGGCGGCGCCTCCGTCCGGTAGCGCCGTCACCGCATGGCCCGCTTCCACGGTGGCGTCCTCGGGGAGGTGCTCCCACTGGATGCGGCCCTTCGCGTCCAGGCGCACCACCCACAGCCCCCAGTCCGGAGACCCCGGCGCGCTCGTCCGGCCCGCCGCGACGAGCCCTCCGTCCGGCATGGCGGCGAGCGCGGCCAGTTCTCCCCGGCGCTCCGCCGACAGCCACCAGGCCCACGCGGGCTGTCTGTCCGCCTCGAAGACGAGTATCGCGGAGGTGCCCAGCCCCGTGGTGGAGGACTCCGCCGTCCCCGCCACCGCGAGGCGCCCGCCCGGCAGTACGGCCAGCGAGGTGACACGCTCAAGCTTCTCCAGCCGTGTCTCGCCGAGCGGCTGGCCATCCGGTGACAGCCAGAGGAGCCAACCCGCCCCCCCTTGAACGCCGCCAGCGACGATGGTGCCGTCATCAAGCACCCCCACCGAGGTGAGCCCGTTGATGCCCCCGGTTCCTGGCGTGCGCTCCCAGCGCGGGCTCCCATCCCTGTTCAGTGCGAGCACCCAGGCCTGGAATTCGTCTCTTGCCACCTCCACCTCGCCCACCACCACGAGTCCTCCTCCTGGGAGGGGGGAAAGGGCCCGGGCATGGCTGCCGGGTCCCTCACCCTGGGTGCGCTCCCAGCGCGGGCGGGGCGCGGTGCCGTCGAAGTCCAGCACCCATGCCTGAGATGTGCCGGGCCGCCGGGAGTGGGTGTGACCCGCCACGGCGAAGCCCTCGCGGGTGGCCGTCACCGCCTCGGCGGCCTCGTGGCCCGTGCGGTTCTTCTGCTCGACTTCATGCGCCAGGTCCATATCGCTCGATGGTGGTGGAGGAGGAGACAGCCGACGCCAGAGCAGGAACCCCGCGGCCAGCATCAGGACGGCCAGCAGCGCCAGGGGCCCGAGGGGCCGAACCGAAGATGCTCCGCTGCGACGAGCAGGCGCCGCCACGGCTCAGAACCAGCTCTGCTCTTCGGTGAGCCACTGCGACCGCAGCGGCTCCCGGAGGCCCAGGTCGTTGACGGCGTCCACGATGGTGCTGTCATCGCAGACAAGGATGAAGATGCGCTTCCACGCCGGAGTGTGGAGGCGGTTCTTCTCCGGCTGGCTGAAGGGCTGGATGTCCCACTCAAGCGCGGCGCGGCCGGTGACCGGCCTACCCAGCAGGAGCTGCCGGAGTTTGGGAAAGACATTGTCGAAGATGACTTGGTTTCCCTCGCGCATCATCCCCTGCAACTCGTTAACACGCTGGACCGCGGACCCAGGCTGGGGATTCGAAGGCTCCCTGCTGCTGACACGTTGGTATACGCGCCGCAAGGTTCCCCCTGTGGGAGCTTGCGTTTGCTCCCAGTTCGCTCCACTGCGGGGGAGGCTAACATGCCTGTACCGCCGGAAGCCCACAGAGGGAGGCGAACGGGTGCAGAGAGTCAAGCAGGCCACTGACGAGGGCCTATGTCGAAGACGAAGAAGCGCTTGAAGATGAATCGGAAGTACAGGGTCGCCTACATGACGCCCGAGGGTGGCTCCAAGCATGAAGACGATGGACCGGCGCGTTCGGCGCAAGGCTCGCGCTCTCTCAACGCTGACGGGAGGTTCTTGAAGTGGAAACGAGACGCTGCAAGCTCGTCGACAATGACGCTGACTTTCAAACCTGCGTCGATATCCGGCTGAAGGTCTTCGTTGAAGAGCAGGCCGTTCCAGAAGACATGGAGTTGGACGAGTTCGAGACCGTCAGCAAGCACTTCCTGGTCACCCTCAACGGCAAGGGCATCACGACGGGCCGGCTCAGGCCCTATGGCTCGTTCGTCAAGTTCGAACGAATCGCGACCTTGCTGGAAGAGCGAGGGAAGGGGACCGGGCGCGTGCTCATGGAATGCATGATGGATTACGCCGAAAGGCACTATCCAAACCATCTGCCCATGATGCACGCGCAGATCTCGGCGCTCGGCTTCTACGAAAAGCTTGGCTGGATGCCTGTCGGCGATGAGTTCGACGAAGCCGGCATTACCCACCTCGTGATGATTCACGTCCCGGAGAGCGAAGCGCGGATCCAGAACCTCCTGATCTGGAAGAGCACCGACGTGGAGCCTGAGATCGTGGAGGCGTTGAAGCAGCGGCGCCCCTAGCCGAGCGCCGCCTTCCCGTCCGGCTTGCGCTGGAACCGGTAGAGCACGAAGCCCACCGCGAGCGCGACGGCCCCGGCGATGAGGTTCTCGCGCTCCGCGCTCAGCGCGAACACCACGCACAGCGCGGCGGCGGCGAAGGGAATCACGGGGCCACCCGGGATGCGGAACGCGTTCGCGGGTGCCTGGAGCTTGCGGCGCAGCACGGGCACCGCCAGGGCCGTGCCGAAGTACGTGGCGAGCCGGGCCACCACGGAGAGCGTGGCCAGCACCTCGAACGAGCCGGAGAACGCCAGGGGCAGCGCGATGGCCGTCTGCGTGAGGATGGCGACCGTCGGTGTCCGGTAGCGCGGGTGCAGCGTGGCGAGCGCCGCCGGACCAAAGCCGTCCTGCGCCAGCGCGTACAGGTAGCGCGGCCCGGCCAGCACGGTGTTGCTGTTGGTCCCCAGGATGGACAGCACCCCGCCCACCGTCATCAGCAG
>NZ_RAWL01000038.1:0-34509 GCF_003668885.1 Corallococcus sp. AB049A
CCTGTCCTTCGAGTGGCTTCATGTCGGTACCTCCCCTTTCACGCGCCACCCTGCCTGCCCAATCCTGACACCTCCTGTCATGATTCCCGGTCCAGGCTGTGCACCTCGTCCCCAGGCCGGAGGGCCCATGCGCGCGGATCGCCTCGTCCACCTCTTGATGCGCCTCCAGGCCCGCCCCCGCAGCACCGTGGGCGAGCTGGCGCGCGAGCTCCAGGTCTCCAGCCGCACCGTCCACCGGGACCTGGACGCGCTCTCCACCGCGGGCGTCCCCGTCTACGCGACACGCGGAGCGACCGGCGGCGTGGCGCTGATGGAGGGCTGGCGCACGCAGCTCACCGGCCTCACCCGCCCGGAGCTCCAGGCGCTGGCCACGGTGGGCGCCCCCGGAGCGTTGGAGGACCTGGGCCTGTCCGGACCGCTGCGCACGGGCCTGGTGAAGCTGGCCGCGGCCCTCCCCGCCCTCCAGCAGCCCGCGCTGGAGCACGCGCGACAGCGGCTCCACGTGGACGCCTCCGGCTGGTTCACCGGCCGCGAGCCCCTGCCCCACCTGGGCAAGCTGCGCGACGCCGCCTGGCAGGACCGCCGCGTGTCACTGAGCTACCAGGACTTCGACGGCGCGAGAACCCGCCGGACGGTGGACCCCTACGGGCTCGTGATCAAGGCGGACCGCTGGTACCTCGTCGCCGGGACGGACAAGGGCCCGCGCGTCTTCCGGGGCGGGCGCATTGGCGACGTGCGGCTGTCCCCCCAGGGCTTCACCCGCCCGCAGGGCTTCGACCTGCCCGCCTTCTGGAAGGACTGGTGCGCGAGGTTCGCCACCGGGCGCCCCCGCTACGACGTCACCCTCTCCTGCACGCCGGAGGGGGAAGCCGCGCTGCGGAAGCTGCGTCCCCCGGCCGACGGTGAGCGCATCGACAAGGCGCCCGCGGCACGCGGTGGGAAGCGGAAGGTGACGCTGGACTTCGAGCGGGAGGCCATCGCGGTCTCCCAGCTGTGCGAAATCGGGGCGGGCGTCGAAGTGCTCGCCCCGGAACCCCTGCGCCAGCGGCTGGCCGCGCTGGCGGCCTCACTGCTGGCGCTCTACGGCGGGCCCGGCCAGAAGAGGCCGGGCCGCCGCGCCCGCTAGAAGTGCAGCGGGTGACCCAGCGTGGCCTCGGCGCCCTCGTGCATGATCTCGGAGAGCGTCGGGTGCGCGTGGATGGTGTGGGCCAGCTCCTCGGTGGTGATCTCCAGCTTCATCGCGACGCAGGCCTCGGCGAGCAGCTCCGTGGCGTGCGGCCCGATGATGTGGATGCCCAGCACCTCGTCGTACTTCTTGTCGGAGACGATCTTGATGAGGCCCACCGACTCGTTGGAGATGGCGGACTTCGTCACCGCGCCGAAGGGGGCCACGCCCACCTTCACGTCGTAGCCGCGCTCCTTGGCCTTCTTCTCCGTCAGACCCACGGACGCCACCTCGGGGTAGCAGTACGTGGCGGACGGGGTCAGGTCGTAGTTGATGGGCGCGGGGTTCTTGCCGGCGATGTGCTCCACCACCATCACGCACTCGGCGGAGGCCATGTGCGCCAGCATCGGCGTGGGGATGACGTCGCCAATGGCGTAGACGTTGGGCTCGCTGGTGCGGCACAGCGTGTCGACCTTGATGAAGCCGCGGTCGGTCTGGATGGACGTCTTGTTGAGGCCCACGTCCTCGGTGACGGGCGCGCGGCCCACCGCCGACAGGAGGATCTCGGCCTCCAGCGTCTTGGTCTCCTCGCCCACCTTCATGGTGACGCGCACGCCGTCCGCCGTGTGCTCCACCTTCTGCACCGCGGAGCCGGTGTGCACGTCGATGCCGCGGCGGCGGAAGATCTTGTCCAGCTCCTTGGAGATGTCCGCGTCCTCGATGGGGAGCAGCGCGGGCATGTACTCCACGATGGCCGTCTTGCTGCCCACGTGGTTGAACACGGAGGCGAACTCGCAGCCCACCGCGCCGGCGCCCAGGACGATGATGCTCTTGGGGATGCGGTCGATGGTCAGGATGGAGTCACTGTTCATCACCCGCTTGTGGTCCACCGCCACGTTCGGCAGGGACTTGGGCACGGAGCCCGTGGCGATGATGATGTTCTTCGTCTCCAGGGTCTGTTTGGAGCCGTCCTCCGCCGTGACCTCCACCTTGCCCTTGCCGGCGATGCGGCCGTGGCCCTTCACCACGGTGATCTTGTTCTTCTTCATCAGGAAGTCGATGCCGTTGGCACCCTTCGTGACGACCTTGTCCTTGTGCTTCTGGGCGTTGGCCCAGTTCACGGTGGGGTTCGCCACGTCGATGCCGAAGTCGGACGACTCCTTGATGTGGTGGAAGAGCGACGCCGTCCACAGCAGCGACTTGGTGGGGATGCAGCCGCGGTGCAGACACGTGCCACCCAGGCGCTTGTCCTTTTCGATGATGGCCGTCTTCAGCCCGAGCTGGGCCGCGCGGATGGCGCCCACATAGCCGCCAGGACCCGAGCCGATGATCACCACGTCGAAAGTCTCAGCCACACACGCCTCCGGTCATTTTTGCGGATGGAACTCGCGGGCGCTGATAACCCCCGGTCCCGGTTGGAATCAAGGAGTTTGCTCGTGCGTCGCTTCCCGCTCCACACGCTTCTCTTGATGCTAGTAGCGCTGCTGGCGTTCGCGCGCCTCTATTACGTGTCGCATCAAGCCCCGCCCGCTCCGGCCCCCGGGAAGGCGCCGGGCGGAACACCCGTGAGGATCACCCCGCCCGACCTGGGCCCCGCCGCGTGCCGGGGCCTGGACGCCGTCCTGGGCGACCTCCTCTCCTCCGACGGAGGCACCCCGGGGGACGCCGGCACGGCCTGGAGTGACGCGCGCCGGCAGCTCGGCGACTGCCCCACTCCTCCAGCCGCCGCCTGCGCGAGGGGCCCCGCCCTGGCCGCCCTGTCGCCCGTCACCGCGAAGGACGGCCTGCCCCGCGAGCTGCTCGCCACCCTGTGCGAGCGCTGTGCGCCCGAGGACAATCCCTGCGGCCAGGCCGTGACGCGCGCGCTGCGGGAGGCCGCCGCCCGGAAGAACCCGCCCCTGCAGGAGGCGACCTGGAGCCTGGAGCACGCGGGGTCCGCCCTGGGCTCAGCCTGCCAGGAGCTCGTGCGCCAGGCCGTGGGCCCCGCGGCCGTGACGGGCCCGGCCCTGGAGCCGCAGTTGCTGGCGCTCACGGAGGCCCTGGCGCCCACGTGCGTGAAGACGGGCCAGATGCCCGCCCCCCTCCTGAACGCGGCGGCGGTGCAGCAGGCCCACCAGGCGCCCCTGCTGGCGACGCTGAACACGGCGGGCGCGGTGGAGACCAAGGCCATCGAGCCGGATCAGAAGTCAGGCCCCGGGGACGCGTTCCGAGCGTTCGACCGCGACGAGCTGTCCGGGGTGAAGCTGCCCATGGCGGGCACGGGCACGGGCTCGGACGCCGTGCTGCGGTTGGAGTACGCGCCGTCGCTGAAGTACGCCGTGTCCTTCCAGGTGCGGGCCACGGGGCCGGGCACGCTGCGGGCGCACGTCCGCGCGCCGGACGGCGTGGGCAACGCCGAGGCAGGGGGCAAGGCCTTCTTCGTGGATCCCACCGTCTGCCGCTTCCACGGCACGGGCAGGTGGGAGATCTGCAAGCCCGGGGTCCCCCTGCTCGACGTGGACGCGGTGAGCGTCCTTCCGGAGCGGCCAGGGGTGGAGCTGAAGGAGCTGGAGATCATCGGCGCCCGGTAGGCACGGGCGCCAGGCCGCACGCGGCGTCGGAGGAGGCTCCGACGTCGCCCGCGTGGGGAGGGTCAGGCGATGAGGCCGCGGTCGCGCGCCTGGCGGAAGATGCCGGACGCGTCCTTCTTCAGGGCGGTGGAGACGTCCTTCACGATGGCGTCCGCCGACTTCGCGACCGACAGGTAGTTGTCGAACGTGCGCGTGAGGATGAGCACGCCCGAGATGATGACTCGCTGCAGGTTGTGCTGCAGGTCCGTGCCCTCGTACACGAGCCAGGACTGCTCACAGTAGCGGCGGCCCTCGGCCACCATCTGGTTCAGGTGCGCGCGCTCGGTCGCGTCGGGAACCTTCGCCTTGGGGCTGATGGACGCGATGTACAGCACGTTCTGCCCCAGACGCTGCGTCGCCTCCTCCATCTGCGCCATGATGGCCTGGACGTCGTCCTTCGTCGGCGGGTTGTGCCAGCGCGAGAACAGGACGCGGTCGATGAGTTCGGATTGGTACGTGGCAGACACGAGGCCTCCGGGATGCGAACGCTGATGACGACGGGGCCGCTTCGTCGGGCACGGCCCGTGTCGCAGGGCGGAATCTGTACCAGGATCACAGAAGCGGTTGAAGAGTAGCGGACACACGCATGCACCTTTGGGGCGCCTGTGTGCCAGCCACGCTGTGAGGATGCAGTGCTGCTGGACAACTCCGCCTGGGTCGCAACCGACACGCCGGGGTTTTCGGGGAGTTCAGGGCACCCTGGGGCGTGCGCGGGCGGCGAGGACGGCCTTCACGTCATCCAGCGTCAACCCCAGGGAACGCACCGCGACGAGCACGTGGAAGAGCACGTCGGCGGCCTCTTCCGCGGCGCGGTGCGTGTCCGCGTCCGCGCAGGCGGTGACGAGCTCCGCGGCCTCCTCGCCCAGCTTCTTCAGGCGCAGGTTGCGGTCCTCCAAGAGGCGCCGGGTGTAGCTGGGCTTCGCGCCCTCGGGTGGAGGACCGGAGGCGCGCGCGGCGAGCGTCGCGTCCAGGTGCGCGAGCGCGTCCCAGTGCCCTTCGCCGAAGCAGGTCTCCTCGCCGGTGTGGCACGCGGGGCCGGCCTTGCGCACGCGCGCGAGCACCGCGTCGCCGTCGCAGTCCGCGGTGAGGGAGATGACCTGCTGTGTGTTCCCGCTGGTGGCGCCCTTGTGCCAGAGCCCGCGCGTGCGGGAGCGGTAGTGCATCTCGCCCGTGGCGAGCGTGCGCTCCAGCGCCTCGCGGTCGGCGTGCGCGACCATCAGCACGTCGCCGGTGCTCGCGTCCTGCGTGACGACCGTCACCAGTCCCTGGCCCTTGTCGAAGTTCAACTTGGAGAGGTCCAACGTCATGACGGGCCTCCCGAGCGCAGCACGTCGCGCACGCGCCTCGACAGCGCCGCGTTGGTGGCGATGCCGTCACCGCCGAACGCCGTGCGCGTGCCCTTCCAGTCGGTGAACACGCCGCCGGCCTCCTCGATGATGGGCTGCAGGGCCGCCGCGTCCCAGGGCGACAGGGCCTCATCCACCATGACCTCCGCGCGGCCGGTGGCGACGAGGAGGTAGCCGTAGCAGTCCCCCCACGTGCGGGAGAGGGAGGCCTGCCGGGACAGCTCCTTCCAGGCCGCGCCCTTCGCGGGGTTCTGGAGGAAGCGATCGTCGGTGATGAGCACCACCGACCGGGCCAGCGAGTCCTGCTCCGACACGCGCGTCGCGGATCCGTTCCAGAAGCAACCCAGGCCCGGGGACGCGACGACCAGCTCGTTCACGGCCGGGAAGTAGGCCGCGCCCGCGAGGATGGTCTCCCCTTCCGCCACCGCGACCAGCGTGCCCCACAGCGGCACGCCCCGGATGAACGTCTTCGTGCCGTCGATGGGATCCAATATCCACCGGCGCTTCGCGCCTGCGCGCGACTCGCCGAACTCCTCGCCCAGGATGCCGTCGTTGGGGAAGCGCGCCTCCAGCCACTCGCGGGCGGTCCACTCGGCGGTGCGGTCCGCCACCGTCACGGGCGTACCGTCGCTCTTGGTGTCCACGGCGATGCCGCGCCGGAAGAAGTCCAGCGCCACGTCACCGGCCTTGCGCGCGACGTCCGCGGCGGCCTCCATCAAGTCTCGCAGGTCCGCGTTCATGTCGTGCTCCGGATGGCGATGCCGTTGTCCTTCAGCAGGGACTTCAAGGCGCCCACCGTGGTGAGGCCGTCATGGAGGATGCCGGCGACGAGCGCCGCGTCCGCCGCGCCCAGCGTCAGCGCATCGCGCACGTGCTCCGCGCGGCCCGCGCCACCGGAGGCGATGACGGGCACGTCCACGGCCTGGGCCACCGCGCGGGTCAGCTCCAGGTCGTAGCCCGTGCGAGCCCCGTCCCGGTCGATGCTGGTGAGCAGAACCTCGCCCGCGCCGCGCCGGACGCACTCCTTCGCCCAGGCCACGGCGTCCAGGCCGGTGGGACGCCGGCCGCCGTGCGTGTAGACGCGGTAGCGGTCTCCCTCGCGCTTCGCGTCGATGCTGGCCACGACGCACTGGGCGCCGAAGCGCTCCGCGCAGCCGGTGAGCAGCTCGGGCGTGGCCACGGCCGCGGAGTTGATGCTCACCTTGTCCGCGCCGGCCCGCAGCGCGCGGCCCACGTCGTCCACGGTGCGCACACCGCCGCCCACGGTGAGCGGGATGAACAGGCGCTCCGCGGTGCGCTGGACCAGGTCCCACAGCGTCTGGCGCTCCTCGGCGCTCGCGGAGATGTCGAGGAACGTTACCTCGTCCGCGCCGGCCTCCTCATAGCGTCGGGCCAGCTCCACCGGGTCGCCCACGTCGCGCAGGCCCTCGAACTGGACGCCCTTCACCACGCGGCCGCCCTTCACGTCCAGGCACACGATGATCCGCCGGCGCAGCATCACTTCACCTCCAGGGAGACGCTGCCCTTCATGCTGAAGACGACGCCGGAGTCCACCATGGCGTCGCGAAGCGCGAGCCCCAGCGCCTTGAAGGCCGCTTCGGTGAGGTGGTGGCTGTCCTTGCCGCGGAGCACGCGCAGGTGGAGCGTGATGCGCGAGTGCTCGCAGAACGAGCGCATCCAGTGTTCGTACAGCCGGTTCTTCAGCGGGCCCCGGTAGTAGAAGCGCCCGCCCGCGTCGAGGCACGCCTGCACCAGCGCGTCATCCATGGGGAGGGTGCGTTCGCCGTAGCGCGCGGCGGTGGCGGGGATGACGCGCTGGACGGCGGTGCCCAGGGTGATGGCCACGTCCTCCATCAGGTGGTGGCGCAGGTCGCCGCGAGCGCGCAGGGTCAGGTCCAGCCCCGCGTAGCGCGCGAACGTGGCGAGCATGTGGTCGAAGAACTTGAGGCCCGTGTCCACCCGGGCCACGCCGGTTCCGCGAGCCAGCTCCACCGTGACCTGGGACTCCTTCGTTTCACGGACGACCGTGGTGACCGTGCTCATTGCGTGAACTCCCGCGCGACCGCGCGCGCATCCAACCGACCTGTGTAAAGCGCCATGCCCACCACCGCTCCGTGCGCGCCCACCTTCGCCAGCGCGCGCAGGTCCTCCAACGTCGTCACGCCTCCGGAGGCATAGAGCCGGTGCCGGCTCGAACGGGCGACCTCCTCCATCAGGGGCAGGTCCACGCCGCCCAGCTGTCCTTCCTTGTGCACCGCCGTGACGAGCATTCCGCCCAGCGGCAGGGGCTCCAGCGCGGACAGCACGTCGCGGATGTCGCGAGCGCTGCCGGACGTCCAGCCGCGCGTCACGACCTCGCGGCCCTTCACGTCCGCGGCCACCACGACGCGGCCCGGGAAGCGCTGCGAGACCTCCGTGAGCCAGGCCAGGTCCTCGATGGCGCGGGTCCCCACGACGACCGAGGACGCTCCGCCCGCGAGCACCGCCTCCACGCGCGAGGCCTCACGGACGCCGCCGCCCACCGTGAAGGTGAGGCCCGGAGCATGGGACACCAGCCGCGCCACCACGTCCGCGTTGGAGCCCTTGCCCAGCGCCGCGTCCAGGTCCACGACATGGAACGTGCGGAAGCCCAGCGCGAGCCACTGCTTCAGGGCATCCAGCGGATCATTCACGCGCACGCGCTCTGCTTCATAGGAACCGCCCACGAGTTGCACGCACGCGCCCTCCCGCAGGTCGATGGCAGGGATGGCGATCATGAGGACACCTCCTGGAGGAACGCCTGCACGAAGCGGACCCCCGCTTGGGAGGACTTCTCCGGGTGGAACTGCACGCCCAGCACGTTGCCGCGCCGCACGGAGGCGGGGAACCGGTCGCCCTCGTGGGTGGTCCAGCCCACCACTTCGCGTGACTCCACGGCACGGCAGACAAAGCTGTGCGCGTAGTACACGGTGGACAACCGCGCGGCCCGGAGCGCCCGGTCCTCCTCCACGTCGTTCCAGCCAATCTGCGGCACGTGCCGCGCGGCCAGCCGCGTCACCCGGCCCGGGAAGTAGCCGAGTCCCTGCCCTGCCCCCTCGTCGCTCTCCTCGAAGAGCAGCTGCATGCCCAGGCAGATGCCCAGGCACGGCAGGCCCGCGTCCAGCGCCTTGCGCATCGCCTCGCGTCCCGGAGCAAGCCGCGCCGCCGCCGAACCGAACGCCCCCACGCCGGGCAGCACCAGGATGTCGGTGTCCAGCGCTCGCAGCGGATCCTCCTGCACGCGCACGTCCGCGCCGGGCGTGGTGGCCAGCGCCTTGATCAGCGAGTGCAGGTTGCCCGCGCCGTAGTCGAACAGGGTCACCCGCATCACAGCACCTCCTTCAAGGCCTTCAGCGCCGAAGCCATCATGGGCCAGGGTCCGCAGCCGATGCGCAGCGCATCGCCCACGCCCGTGAGCCCTTCGAACACCCGCACGTTCACGTTGCGCTCCCGCAGCGCCTCGCCCACCCGCCGCGCCTCCGGCACGGGGACGAGGAGGAAGTTCCCTTCGGATGGAAGCGGCGCCAGCCCCAGCGCCTTCAGGGCGCCGCGCAGCCGCTCACGGTTCTCCACTGCCTCCGCCGCGCAGGCCTCCATCCACGCGACGTCCTCCGTGAGCGCGGCCACCGCCACGGCTTCGCCCAGCGCCGTGTGCTTGTAGGGCCCGCGGGCCTTCTCCACCTCCGCGACCAGCGACGGCGCCCCGACGCCCCACCCCACGCGCAGGCCCGCGAGCCCGAACGCCTTGGACATCGTGCGAGTCACCAGGACGTTGGGCCGCGTCCGCGCCAGGTCGAGGAAGTCCCCGTCCCGCGTGAACTCCACATAGGCCTGATCAATGAGCACCACGCCCGGCGCGCCGTCCACCAGCCGCTCCAGCGCCGCGCGCGAGGCCACCGTGCCGGTGGGGTTGTTCGGCGTGCACACGTAGATGAGCTTCGCCCCCGTGGCGAGCAGACCGTCCACGTCCAGCTCATGGTCCGCGCGCAGCGGCACGGGCACCGGCTTGAGCGCGCTCAAACGGGCGTACAGGGGCACCATCACGAACGTGGGATCCGGAAAGGCCACCACGTCCCCGGGTTCCAGGAAGGCCCGCAGCGCGCAGTCGATGACGTCGTCCGAGCCGCAGCCCGTCGTCACGTTCTCCACCGAGACGCCCGCGTAGCTCGCGACGGCGCGCTTCAGGTCCGGCGCATAGCCGGCGGGATAGCGCGCCAGCCGCAGGAAGCCCTCCTCCCTCAGCACACGGTCCGCGGATGGGGGTGCACCGAAGAGGTTGGTGTTGTCGCTCAGGTCCACCCGGCACGGCTTCTTCGCCGGGGAGTACAGCGGGATGTCCCGATACGTGTCGCGGAAGGGAATCACTGCATCCTCCAGGCCCGGGCCGCGTCCGCGTGGGCGAACAGGCCCTCGCTGTCCGCCAGCGTTCCCACGTCATCCGCCATCGCCGCGGCTGCCTCCGGGGTCACGCGTTGCCACGTGGTCCACCGGTAGAAGTCCAGCACGCTCAGCCCCGAGTACGCCCGGGCCAGCCCCGCCGTGGGCAGCACGTGATTCGCGCCGGTGAGGTAGTCGCCGAAGGCCACCGACGCGCGCTGTCCCACGAACACCGTGCCCGCGTTGCGAACCCGCGCCAGGTCCTCCGAGGGCTTCGCCGTCGCGAGCAACAGGTGCTCCGGAGCGAACTCCGCGACGAAGGGCCACGCTTCCTCCAGCGAGTCGATGCGCAACACCGCCCCCCGGCTCCCCAACGCCGACAGGACGATGTCCCCTCGACGAGCGCCACGGGCCTGCTGCTCCACCGCGTCCCGCACCGCCTGCGCCAGCGAAGCGCCCACCACCAGCGCCACGCAGCAGGCGTCGGGGTCGTGCTCCGCCTGGGCCAGCAGCTCGCGCGCCACCGCGTCAGGACGGGCGCTCGCGTCGGCGACCACCAGGATCTCGCTCGGGCCCGCGGGGGCGTCGATGGCGACCGCGTCCACCACCTGGAGCTTCGCGGCGGCCACATACGCGTTGCCCGGTCCGACGATGCGGTCCACGCGGGGAACGCTCTCGGTGCCGTAGGCCAACGCGGCCACCGCGCCCGCGCCGCCCAACGCGAAGACCCGATCCGCGCCCGCCAGCGCCGCCGCCGCGAGCACGCCCGCGCTCGGAAGACCGTCCGGTCCCGGTGGAGAGCAGACGATGACCTCGCCCACGCCCGCGACCTTCGCTGGGACCACGCCCATGAGCACGCTGCTGGGGTACACCGCCCGGCCGCCGGGCGCGTACACGCCAACGCGGCTCAGCGGATCCGGCCTGCGGCCCACGACGACACCGGGCTCTGTCTCCACCTCGGTGGCCTGGGGCCGCTGCGCGGCATGTGCCCGGGCGATGTTGCGCGCCGCGCGGGTCAGCGCCTCGCGCACGCCGGACGGAATCGACTCCAGCGCCGCGTTCCACCGTTCGCGAGGAACCTCCAGGGCCGCCAGCTCCACGCGGTCGAACTCGCGCGCGAAGTCGAAGAGGGCCCGGTCGCCCTCGGTTCGCACGCGGGCAATGAGCGCCTGGACACGGGATGCCACCAGGGCATCCGACTCCCCCGTGCGCGCGAGCAGCTTCCGCCTCGCGTCGGGCTCCAGGGCGGACAGGGCGTCCTGATACTTGAGGACCGGAGCGCTCATGCCATCAACCTCTCGATGCGCGTGACGAGGATGCCCTGCCCGCCCAGCGCCTTCAGCGCGTTCACCGTGCGGTAGAGGTTCCGCGACGAAACCACCGCGTGCACCGCGACGAAGTGCCCCCCGTTCATCACGTCCACCACCGTGGGGCCGTTGAGGCCGGGCAGCACCTCGCGCACCTGCTCCAGGGACGTCTTGGGAACGTTGGCCATCAGGTAGCGCCGCCCTCGCGCCGCCAGCACCGAACCCAGCGCCTGCGTCAGCTCCTCCAGCGCGCGCCGCGCCTCCGTGTCATTGCGCGGATACGCCACCAGCCGGGCGCTCGACTCCAGCACGGTGGCCACTTCCTTGAGGCCGTTCATCTTCAACGTGGAGCCCGTGGACGTGAGGTCCACCACGATGTCCGCGATGCCCAGGTGCGGGGCGATCTCCGCCGCGCCGCTCACCGGCACCACCGTCACCTTCTGCCCTCGCTGCTGGAAGAAGGCCTGCGTCAGCCGGGGGAAGCACGAGGCCACCCGCATCCCGTCCTTCACGTCCTCCACGCGGGAGATGCCGCTCTCGTCGCGCGCGGCCACCACCAGCCGGCAGCGGCCGAACTCCAGGTCCATCAGCGGCTCCAGCTCGCGCCCGGCCTCGTTCACCAGGTCCCAGCCGGTGACGCCCGCCTGCGCGGCGCCGTCCGCGACGAACTCCGGGATGTCCTGGGCTCGGACGAAGATGGCCTCGAACTCGCCGCCCAGCGACGCGGTGAGGGCCCGCTCGCCCCGAGCGCGCACCTCCAGGCCCGCGTCGTTGAACAGCTCGCGCACTTCCTCGGACAGACGTCCTTTGTTGGGCAGGGCAATCTTCAACATGGATGGGCTCGGGGGACTGCGATGGCGGAAACGAAAAAAGGCCCGTCCTGGGGGACGGGCCTTCGGTCACTGCGGCATCTGCCGGAAGTGGGTGCGTTTCTAGTGCGTCACCCAGGCATGCGCGCGGCGAACGGTCCCGTCATGGGCCGGCCGATGATGCGCATGGTGATGATGCACGGAGGTGGAACGCACGGCCCTAGGGTTAACGACCGGAGCCCCCAACGTCAAGTCACCCCGGGTCATGGCACGTCTTGACGCTTGCAAACCCGTGCTCGCTTGAGCACAAGCGCCGCATGGCAACCTCCGACGTCCTCGTGGTGGGCGGTGGTGTGATGGGCTGCGGCATCGCGCTGAGACTGCGTCAGGCCGGCGCGCGCGTGACGGTGCTGGAGCGCTCCATCCCCGGCGCGGAAGCCTCCAGCGCCGCCGGCGGCATCCTCGCCCCCCAGTGGGAGGCGGACGGACCGGGCCCCTTCTTCGAACTCTGCCTGCGAAGCCGAGCGCTCTACGCAAGCTTCGCCTCGGAGCTGCGCGAACTGTCCGGCGTGGACATCGCGTACCGGCCGTGTGGCCTCTTGCGCGTCGCCTTCGACGAGGCGGACCTCCACCACGTGGAGTCCACCGTGGGCTGGCAGCACGGCATGGGCCTGCGCGCCGAGCTGATTGACGGCAAGGCCGCGCGCGAGCTGGAGCCCCACCTGTCCCCCACCGCCGTGGGCGCCGCGCACTTCCCGGATGATCACCAGGTGGACAACCGGCTCCTCGTCCGCGCGCTCACCATGGCCGCCGCGCGCGTGGGCACGGTGTTCAAGAGCGGCTACGTGCGCGGCGTGGTGCACGAAGACGGCCGCGCGGTGGGTGTGGACCTGGATGGCGAGGTGCTGCGCGCGGATGCCGTCGTGCTGGCGGCGGGCTCGTGGTCCTCCCTGGTCCAGGGTGCGGGCGTGTCGGCGCAGGCCGTGCGCCCGGCGCGCGGACAGATGATCCAGTTGCAGACGCGGCTGCCCCTGTTGGAGCGCGTGGTGACGTCCGCGAAGGGCTACCTGGTGCCGCGCGCGGACGGGCGGATCATCGCCGGGAGCACCATGGAGCACGTGGGCTTCGACAAGCAGGTGACCGCGGCGGGGCTGGCGCGCATCCTCGACATGGCGCTGGAGCTCTGTCCGGAGCTGGGCACCGCGCCCATCACGGAGACCTGGGCCGGCTTCCGTCCCTGGACCCAGGACGCGCTGCCGTACATCGGTGCGGGCCCCTCGCCCGGCCTGTTCCTCGCCACCGGCCACTTCCGCAACGGCATCCTGCTGGCCCCCATCACCGCGAAGCTCGTCGCCCAGGCCGTGCTGGGAGAGAAGCCCTCGGTGGACCTCACCCCCTTCCGCTACGACCGCGGGACAGTGGCGCGCGGATGACGCGGGGCGCCTGCCCGCCCTACTCCGCGAGGCGGGGAATGCTCCGGGGACCCGCGACGTTCACCCCGGCGCCAGGGCTCGCACCCCACCCTGGATGGCAGGGAGGCGAGGGGGTGATGATTTCTCGCACTCGTTCGCCTTTAATCCCTGGAAACCTCTAGAATCTTCCGCCGTGGAAGCCATCCCCCCCGCACCGCCCAGAATCCTGATCGTCGACGATGACGATTCCGTCCGCGACGTCATCTCCGTGCTCCTCCGTGAGGAGGGCTACAACTGCGTCGTGGCCAACGGCGCCGAGATGGCGCTCGACGTGGCGGGTGAAGAAGAGACGCCGCTCGTCATCAGCGACATGAAGATGCCGGGCCGTGACGGACTCTGGCTGCTGGAGAACCTGCGCGAGCGGCTGCCGGACACGTCCGTCATCATGCTCACCGGCTACGGCGACACCGAGTCCGCCGTGGACTGTCTGCGCCGGGGCGCGGTGGACTACCTGCTCAAGCCACCCAAGCTCACGGACCTCATCCGGGCAATCGAACGCGCGCTCGCCAAGCGCCGCATCGAGATGGCGCGCAAGCGCTACCAGAAGAAGCTCGAGGGCAAGGTGCGCGACCGCACCGCCGAGCTGCGCAGCGCGCTGCACAACATCGCCAACACGTACCAGAACACGCTGCTGGCGCTGGTGGCGGCCCTGGACGCGCGCGAGCACGAGACGAGCGACCACTCCCAGCGCGTGGTCAGCTACACCTCCGCCATCGCCACCCGCATGGGCATCCACGGCAAGGAGATGGAGGAGATCGGCCGCGGGGCGCTCCTGCACGACATCGGGAAGATCGGCGTGCCGGACGCGGTGCTGCTCAAGCCCGGCAAGCTCACCCCCGACGAATGGCTGGAGATGCGGCGTCATCCGGAGATTGGCTTCCAGATGATCCAGAACATCCCCTTCCTCTCCACGCCGGCGGACATCGTCCTGTCGCACCAGGAGCGCTACGACGGCGCGGGCTACCCCCGCAACCTCCAGCGCAACGAGATCCACATCGGCGCGCGCATCTTCGCGGTGGCGGACACGCTGGACGCGATGACGAGCGACCGGCCGTACCGCAAGGGCACGACGTTCGCGAACGCCATCCAGGAGATCAAGCGCTGCGCCAACACGCAGTTCGACCCTGAGGTCGTGAAGGCGTTCCTGGACATCGGCGAGGAGGGCCTCATCCGCATCAAGAAGGAGATGGCGGAGAAGAAGCTCAACCCGATGCAGGCCGCCGCGGACGCCGCCGAGTCCGAGGCCGAGCTGGCGCGGCTCACCGACCTGGACGACGAGCCGGACTCTCCGCCGGTGGGCCCCAGCGCGACGCCCATTGGCGCGCCGCCCCCCGTCATCCGTTCAGCGTCCGGCACCGAGGGCTGAACCCTGCCCCCGGGAAGCGGTGGCTTTCCCGGGCGGGGTTGCTATCCATGAAGGCGGAAGGCCCCGCGATGACCGCCCCCCTGCCCGCTCACGATCCGCTCGCCCCGCCGCTGTGTGACGCCCAGGGGCGGCGCATGACGTACCTGCGGCTGAGCGTCACGGACCGCTGCAACTTCCGCTGCACCTACTGCTCGCCGGCGTCGTGGGGCGGGAAGAAGGACCTGCTGGACGCGAGCGAGTTCGAGCGCATCGTCTCCGTCTTCGCGCGCATGGGCATCCGCCGCGTGCGCCTGACGGGCGGAGAGCCGCTCGCCCGGCCGGACATCCTGGAGATCGCGAAGCGCATCGCCGCGGTGTCCGGCGTGGAGCACCTGGCCATCACCACCAACGCCAGCCGCCTGGAGCCGCTGGCCATGCCGCTGCGCGACGCGGGCGTCACCCAGCTCAACCTGAGCCTGGACACGCTGTCCGAGGACGTCTTCCGGCGCATCTCCAAGCAAGGAGACTTCGCGGCGGTGCTGCGAGGCATCGACGCGGCGGCGGGCGCGGGCTACCAGTCGCTGAAGCTCAACGTCGTGGTGATGCGCGGCATCAACGACGCGGAAGTGCCGGAGCTGGTGGCGTACGCGCACGCGCGCGGCATCACCCCGCGCTTCATTGAACTGATGCCCTTTGGCCAGGGCACGCCGGTGCCCACGGCGGAGCTGCTGGAGCGACTGGCGGCTTCAGGCCGCGTCCTCACCGAGGAGCCCCAGGAGAGCGCCGCGTCGCCCACGTCCGGGCCGGCGCGCTACTGGCGCATGGAGAGCGGGCGCGTGGGGTTCATCTCCCCGCTGACGCAGAACTTCTGCGGCGGCTGCAACCGGGTGCGGGTGGCGTCCAACGGGGACCTGCGCAGCTGCCTGGGCGGCCGGGCGCAGGCGCCGTTGCATCAGCTCATCCGGGGCGGCGCGACGGACACGGAGTTGGCCATGGCCGTGCGCCGCGCGCTGGGAGAGAAGCCGGAGGGGCACCGCTTCACGGAGGCCGGAAACGGCGCCACGCTCCTGCCCATGATGGGCATTGGCGGCTGAGGGCTACTTCACCAGCCGGATGTTCACGGGGTAGCGGTACAGCTCGCCGTCGTTGGCCTTCAGGCCCGCGATGACGCTGAGCACCAGCGAGCCCAGGATGATGATGCCGCCGGTGATCACGCCCAGGCCCAGCGCGCACAGCAGCACCGCGGAGACGGCCATGCCGATGGCGCAGGTGATCTGGAAGTTGAGCGACTCCACCGCGTGCGCGCGGACGAAGGACGACTCCTTGCCCTTGGTCAGCATCAGGAACAGCGGCACCGCCCAGCCCAGGAAGCCCGCGCCCACCACGAGGCCGGCGATGGCGCCCAGATGGGCCAACATCCCCATCGTCTTCTCGTCCTGCGTCGCCGTGGGCGAGCCGGTGATGAACTGGCCGAACTGCTGATCCTCACGCTGCTGGGGGTCCATGTCCATGAGAGCCCTTCCGGAGAGTCTGGGGGGCGCGACGGGTGCGCCCGGATGGGGCGCACCATGACATGCCGTGTCGGTGCCTGTCATCCAGTGGACAGGGGCCTGGCCAGGAGGCCCCCGTCCGCCGGCAGGCTTCAGCGGTACAGCGCGTGTCCGGCCTTCTTGAATTCCTCGCTCTTCTCCTTCATCCCCTGCTCCAGGGCCTTGGCCTCGTCCACGCCGACCTTGTCCGCGTAGTCGCGCACGTCCTGGGTGATCTTCATGGAGCAGAAGTGCGGGCCGCACATGGAGCAGAAGTGCGCGACCTTGGCGCCTTCGGCGGGGAGCGTCTCGTCGTGGAAGGCGCGAGCGCGCTCGGGGTCGAGGGACAGGTTGAACTGATCCTCCCAGCGGAACTCGAAGCGCGCCTTGGACAGGGCGTTGTCGCGGGCCTGCGCGCCGGGGTGGCCCTTGGCGAGGTCCGCGGCGTGGGCGGCGATCTTGTAGGTGATCACGCCTTCCTTCACGTCGTCACGGTCGGGCAGGCCCAGGTGTTCCTTGGGCGTGACGTAGCAGAGCATCGCCGTGCCGAACCAGCCGATCATCGCGGCGCCGATGCCGCTGGTGAAGTGGTCGTAGCCCGGCGCGATGTCCGTGGTGAGGGGCCCCAGCGTGTAGAACGGCGCCTCGTGGCACACGGCGAGCTGCTTCGTCATGTTCTCCTGGATGAGGTGCATGGGGACGTGACCGGGGCCTTCGATCATCGTCTGCACGTCGTGCTTCCAGGCGATCTTCGTGAGCTCGCCCAGCGTCTCCAGTTCACCGAACTGCGCGGCGTCGTTGGCGTCGGCGATAGAGCCGGGGCGCAGACCGTCCCCCAGGCTGAAGCTGACGTCGTACGCCTTCATGATCTCGCAGATCTCCTCGAAGTGCGTGTAGAGGAAGTTCTCCTGGTGGTGGGCCAGGCACCACTTGGCGAGGATGGATCCACCGCGGCTGACGATGCCGGTGAGGCGCTTCGCGGTGAGGGGGATGTACTGGAGGCGCACGCCGGCGTGGATGGTGAAGTAGTCCACGCCCTGCTCGGCCTGTTCGATGAGGGTGTCGCGGAAGATGGCCCAGGTGAGCTCCTCGGCCTTGCCGCCCACCTTCTCCAGCGCCTGGTAGATGGGCACGGTGCCGATGGGCACGGGCGCGTTGCGGAGGATCCACTCGCGCGTCTCGTGGATGTTGCGGCCGGTGGACAGGTCCATGACGGTGTCCGCGCCCCAGCGGATGGACCAGACCATCTTCTCCACTTCCTCTTCGATGGAGGACGTGACGGCGGAGTTGCCGATGTTGGCGTTGATCTTCACCAGGAAGTTGCGGCCGATGATCATCGGCTCCAGCTCCGGGTGGTTGATGTTGGCGGGGATGATGGCGCGGCCCCGGGCGATCTCATCGCGCACGAACTCCGGCGTAATCACGCGAGGAATCGCGGCGCCCCAGGAGTGGCCGGGGTGCTGGGCGGCGAGTGAAGCATCGAGCTTCTGGTTCTCGCGCACGGCGACGTATTCCATCTCCGGCGTGATGATGCCCTTGCGGGCGTAGTGCATCTGGCTGACGTTGGCGCCGGACTTCGCGACGCGAGGCTTGCGGATGTGGCTGAAGCGCAGGCCGTTGAGGCGCGGGTCGGCTTCGCGGGCGCGGCCGTACTCGGACGTGATGCCGTCCAGTTCGTGGGTGTCGTTGCGCGCGCGGATCCAGTTCTCACGAACGGCGGGCAGGCCCCGGCGCAGGTCGATGTCCGCGGACGGGTCGGTGTAGGGGCCGCTGGAGTCGTAGACGTGGACGGGCGGGTTCGGGGTTTCAGGCCCGGAGTGGCCATGGTGACGCGTGGGCGTCTGGGCGATTTCGCGCAGGGGGACGCGGAGGTCGGGGTGCAGGGACCCGGGCACGTAGACCTTGCGCGAGGCGGGAAGCGGGCCGCGGCTGATCCCCTCCAGCACCTTTCCATCGACCTTGAGGCTCTTGGACGCTCCACTCATCGGACGGCTCCTTCTGGGAACGGAAAGGAGTCGGGACGGGAGCCATGGAGCACCCACACCGCTTCCCTCCGCCGGTGCTAACCGGTTCAGGTTCAAAGGGATCGGACGCGGTCACACGTCCATCTCAGCCCCCATCCGGAGGCGCCCCTAGCGACTGCGGAGCGGTGTAGCGCAGGGGGAAGCCCGCTTCAACCCGGCCGGACCTGAGCCCGCGGACAGTGGACGCACGGTGGCCCTGCGGGGAGGGATATACACTTCCCGATGAACATGGGCGCAAGGGTCCTCCCCACTGAAAGACAGTGCGTCGTCACAGGCTTCGCGGCGCTTGGGATGTCCACGGCGGCGTACCTGATCTTCACGCTTCGGAATGCCGCCGGCATTCGAACAGGCCTCGGCCTGTGGGCGACGCTCGTCTACCCGCTGCTTGGGTTCGCGGCGCTTTGCGCTGGCTACGCGGCAGTGCGTCACCGCTCCAATCCGGCGCTCGGCCTGCTCGTCGGATGCGGAATCGCCTTGATGGTGTTCATCTTTTTCAGCGCGTCCTGACCTGACTGAGAGGCGGTGAACCCATGAAGGACATCCATTGAAACTCTGGACCGCGCTGGCGGCTCTCGTGCTTGTTACTGCTTCAGGTTGTCATGAGCGACAAGCGCCCTGCCCGCCCGTATGCGCCGACCTCTGTGCAGGAAAACCGGAGCCAAAGGTGCCCGTTCACTGTCCGCGCCCCGTCTGCCTCTGCGAGCCTGATGCAGGCCGGTGATCACGCAGTGCGTGCCAGCTGCCGGGTCGCCAGGGCGCGGCGCAGCGCCGTTCCCGCCCACTCCAGCTCTTCCTGCGACAGGTCCATGCCCAGCAGCTCTCGGCCCTGGTCGTGCTCGATGACGATGCCCCGGCCCCGCGAGACATGCGTCCGCGCGTCGCGCACGTCGATGTCCTGGATGCGTGATGCCGGCAGCCTCATGACCTTCCGGCGCCGCCAAGGTCCGTGGCGGGTCAGCTCGATGCCCCGGGAGGAGGCGTTGAGGGACCACCGGCTGGTGGCCTCCCTCGCGACCCACAACCAGAAGAAGGCCCCCACCGCGATGAAGACGGCACTCGCGATCACGACCACCTGCATGCTGGCTGCCTGCGAGCCGAAGAGCTTGCGCAACTGCATGACCAAGAAGAGCGGCCCGCCCACCGCGATGAGGACGGCCACCGCCGCCTGCGCCGCATACTTGGGCCGCCAGCCACACGCTGGCAGCTCCAGCGTCAGCCCCCGGGCGTCCTGCCGGAACTGGATGCCGCTGCCATAGGGCAGGTCCGGAAGTCGCTCCCCCGTGAGCGGCGCTTCTTCCAGACGTGCGTTGATGTCACGGCTCTGGCCGCCGTCCACGCTGAGCCCCAACCCCAGGAACCGTGAGACGGCCTGCGCCAGTTCCCTCGCCTCCTCGCGGTCATCGCTGTGGGACAGGACCACCGGATCCGTGGGGCCCAGCAACGCCACGATGTAGACCTTGGGGTTGAAGAGGCCCGCCGTGGAGCCCTTGTCGCGCATGTAGAGCGCCACGGACGCGAATGACTCCAGGGGCTGCGTGGCTCCTCCGAACGCCTCCCGGTAGCCCGTGTGACGCCACAGCGTGCGCGCATCCAGGTTCAGCAGCACCTTCCAGCGGGACATCAGGTGGTGCGCGGCCAGGGCCCCCATCGCCAGCATCAGGAACCAGAGACGCCACTCACCGGCGAAGAAGCCCGTCGTGAGGGTGAGCACCGGGAACGCCAGCGCCACCAGCAGTGCGCCACGCGCCAGCCACGCGTCGAGGGGGCGGACTTCGTGCTGGATGGTCAGGAAGGGGCCGGAAATAGACCAGCGGTGGGAGCCACAACGCATCCGCCGCAGGTTAAAGCCCCTGTAACGGCGGTGAAAGTCGCCGGGTGCCCCCCAGGCAACGCGAGCAACACCGTCTGTCGCTCCGGAAGCAACAACCCGGGGCTGCGCTGCCCTCCCCTCCCTCTAAAGCGCGCGTTGGTACGGCTGTTGAAGTGGAGCAAGCCCAGCCACGGGTCGCGGCGGTAGCGGCGCGTCGTGGCAGGGGGAGCCCCTTTGGCGGGCACCTCCTTCACGTCTGTGAATGGAGGCAACACCATGCAGCGCAACACCAGGCGAGTCTTCTCGCGCGCAGGAACCTTCCTCGTGACCCTGGGGCTTGTGTCCGGCTCCGCGGCCGTCGCGCAGGACAAGCCCACCGCGGAAAAGCCGTCGGACCTTCCTCCCAGCCGCGTCATCGAGGGCCGGCCCCTGCACGCGGCGCCGAAGCTGGACGCGGCGGATGCTCGCAAGAGCGTCAACGCATTCATCACCTGGGCCGGTGAGTCCGTCATCGAAGAGCAGGCCGACGCGCGCCGGGCCCTTGCCTCCGCCGCGAAGCAGCCCGAGCTCGTCCAGGCCTTCACCGAGGACATCCTCGAGTCCTTCAAGTCCGGCGACACCAGCCGCGCGCTCGTCGGCCTGGGCCTGCTGGGCGAGATGCGGACCTACGACGGCGCGAAGTTCCTCGTGGAGTTCGTCCGCATGCCCCTGCCCACGAAGGGCACCGTCATCGAGGGCGAGCTCCAGGAAGAGGCCCAGCAGGCGCGCCTTCAGGCCAAGGCCATCGCGGGCGTCGCCTACCTGCGCAACGCGGAGTTCGACCGCGAGGTGGCGTACCAGGCCGGCAACCACCCCTCCGTCATCGTCCGCGCGGAGGCCATCAGCGCGTTCCTCTGGAACCGAGGCGACACGCTGGAGGCCCGCAAGGAGCTGGAGCCGTTCGTCCGCAAGGAGGAGCGCCTGTACCTGGACCGCGTCCGGCGCGTCAGCGGTGAAGGCGCGGATGCGTTCAACCGCAAGCTCACGGCCTACCTGAAGGCCCATCCCGAAGTGCAGGCGCCCAACCCCGAGTGGAAGGACCCGCGCCCGCCCGAGGAGAAGCCCAACACCTTCGACGTGACCCCTCCGAAGTTCTGACCTTCCCTCACGACCTGAGGAGCGAGAACGCCCATGAATTTCAAGCAAGGCATTGCCCTGATGTCATCCGTCCTGGCCTTTGGCCTGGCCACCGAGGCCGGCGCCGTCTGCACCCAGACGGCCGCGAGCGCCGCGGACCGGGCCCTGTGGAACACCCACGGCTGCTGGCAGGACTTCTTCCTCTGGCAGTACCAGGCCTACAGCCTGCGCTCCGGCGACTGGAGCAACCGCGGCTGGAACAACGCCTGCAACGTCAACCTGGAGTTCCCCAAGCACTGGAACGCGTCCTACCTGCTGACGTACGGCATGGCGGACAACCTCGCCCAGTCCTTCCACGGCACCGCGGACTACCGGGCCACGGCGGAGGCGCGCAGCAGCAAGTTCCACGACAGCCTGTATCACAGCATCACCGACCGCACGGACGTCTTCGGGACGTTCACTCCCCGGTTCTGGCCGTGGGACACGGACCGCGTGGAGACGGCCTGCCCGCTCTACAACCCGACCGTCAGCAACTCCAACCCGGGCTCGCGCGCGGGTGACTTCATGCACGAGGGCTGGCACGCGTACTTCGACAAGTACAACATCAACAATGGCAACACCGGCGGCCACCGGCCCGGCCCGCAGGGCGCCTGCACCATCAACGGCTGCGACTACTTCTACTTCCATGGCATCGGCGCGTATGCCTTTGGCGCCATGTGGGAGAACAATGGCACCGCCAGCCGGTTCCACTCGCCCAACCAGGTGCAGGTGGAGTTCCTGTGCGATGTGGCGGATCAGTCGCAGTGGTGGATTCCGCTCAGCGTGAGGCAGACTGCGGCGTCGGATGCCAACGCTCGCGCCGCGTCCCGCTTCATCAACGGCCCGGGCTACACCTGCGGCAGCCCGCGTCCCTGGTAACTGGGAGGAATTGACCAATGGCGCATTCGGAGCGTGACGCGGCGAGGCCGTTTCGGATGCGCCTGACGTCGGGCCTGCTCCTCTTGACCCTGGTCTGCTGCTCGAGTCCCGAGGGGCAGACCGGTCCAGAGGAGCAGGGCAACTGGACACCCCTGCCCTCGGACGCGCCCCTGGGCACGGGGCTCCAGGTTTCGAGTGTCTTTGATGGCCAGAACGTCCTGCTCTGGGGCGGTCTGGGTGGCTGCACCGTGAACGGGGTCTGCGGAGACGGGGCCCGGTTCGACATGGCATCGCGGACCTGGGCGCCCCTGTCGTCCCAGGGGGCTCCCGCCGCGCGTACCCTGCACACGGCGGTGTGGACCGGCCAGCGGATGCTCGTCTGGGGCGGCGCCGGTTGCGGTGAGCGTCCCCAGACGCCTTGCGGCGACGGCGCGGCCTACTCAGCGTCCACCGATTCCTGGAGCGCGCTTTCGGCCCAAGGCGCGCCCTCCGCTCGCGGCTGGCACTCGGCGGCATGGACGGGACGGTGGATGCTGGTGTGGGGCGGCGAGGAGCCCCAGCAGGTCCGCGTGCTGGGCGATGGGGCCCGGTACGACGCGGAGACCGGCGCCTGGACGCCCATGCCTGGCGCCGGGGCTCCCGTGGCCCGCCGCTATCACTCCACGGTGTGGACGGGGCAGGCGCTGGTGGTCTGGGGCGGCAGTGGCGGAGCCTCCGTGGACGTGCCACTGCGCGATGGCGCGGCGTACTCCCCCGAGACGGACTCCTGGCGTCCACTGTCTTCCGAGGGTGCTCCCCAGGCTCGCTGGGCGCACACGGCGGTGTGGACCGGGTCGAAGATGATCATCTGGGGCGGGCTGGGCTGTGGCAGCGACGGGCAGGACCTGCCGCGCTACTGCGAAGAAGGCGCCGCGTATGACCCGGCGCTCGATACCTGGTCGCCCATCTCCAGCACGAACGCGCCTTCGCCCCGCACCGGGCACTCGGCGGTGTGGACCGGGTCCAAGATGCTCGTCTGGGGTGGTGCTTCGTCGAAGTGCGGCGGCGCCTGCTCGGACGGCGCGGCCTACGACCCGGAGACGGACACGTGGGCGCCTCTTCGCACCGAGGGCGCCCCGTCCGCGCGGTCCGGACACGTGGGCCTGTGGACGGGCAGCGCCCTGTTCATCTGGGGAGGCATGGGCGGCGCCGAAGCCCCCCTGACGGACGGCGCCCTGTGGGTGCCGTGACGCTCACACCTTCACGGTCTTCACCAACGGCAGCTCGCGAACACGCGTTCCCGTGAGCGCGAACACGGCGTTGGCCAGGGCCGGGGCCACGGGGGGCACTCCGGGCTCTCCCACGCCTCCGGGACGGCCGTCGCTGGGGATGATGTCCACGTGGATCTTCCTCGGCGTCTCCGCGATGCGCGCCAGGCGATAGTCGCGGAAGTTGCTCTCCACCGTGGCGCCGTCCTTCATCGTGATGGCGCCGTAGAGCCCCAGGCTCAGGCCGAACACCACCGCTCCCTCCATCTGTGCCCGCACGCGATCCATGTTCACGATGGTGCCCGCGTCCGCGACGATCCACGCCTCGTCCACCCGGATGCGCTCGTCCGCGTCCTTCACCACCGACACCACCACCGCCACGTACGTCAGGAAGCTGCGGTGCGCCGCCAGCCCCAGCGCCCGGCCCTGCTGCTTGCGCTCGTCCCAGCGCGCCAGCCCTGTCACCCTTTCAATCACCCGGCGCAGCCGCGCCGTGTCCACCGGGTGCTCTTCAATGGACTGGCCGTAGTTCGGCACCTTCGCCACGCCCAGGTCCTTGGGCGTCACGATGCGCGACGGCCCCAGCACCTCCAGCAGCGTGTCTCGCGGATCCGTGCCGCGCTCGTGCGCCAGCTCGTCGATGAAGCTCTGCACCGCGAACGCGTGGTAGATGTTCGCCACGGATCGCAGCCAGCCGATGCGCGTGTGCGCCCGCGCCTCGCAGTTCTCCATCCGCACGTCGGGGATGGCCAGCGGCAGGTCCGTGATGCCCTGCCCCATCTCCCCTTCACCCGCGAACGTCGCGTCCGCGAACGTGGAGCCAATGGGCGGGAACGCGATGCGCTGGTGCCACGCCACCACCTTGCCGCTCGCGTCCAGGCCGGCCTCCAGCCGCTGCGCGCTCGTGGAGTGGTAGTAGTCGTGGCGCACGTCGTCCTCGCGCGTCCACTGCAGGCGCACCGGCGCGCCCACCGCCTTCGCCACCAGCGCCGCCTCCACCACGTAGTCCGGCTTCGACTTGCGGCCAAACCCGCCGCCCAACAGCGTCACGTGCACCGTCACCTTCGACGGGTCGATGCCCAGCGCCTTCGCCACCTCGCTGCGCGCGGCCTGCGGGTTCTGCGTCGTGGCCCACACCTCGCAGGTGCCGTTCTCCACCTTCGCCACCGCCGCGGGCGGCTCCATGGGCGCGTGTGCCAGGTGCGGCGTGTTGTACGTGGCCTGCACCCGCTTCGCCGCCTTCGCCAGCGCGGCTTCCGCGTCGCCGACGTTGCGCACCACCTTGCCCGGCTTGCCAATCACCTCCAGCAGCTGCTCGCGGTACGCCTCCGAGTCGTAGACGGCGTTGTCCCCGCCCTCCCACGTCACGTCCAGCACCGCGCGGCCCTTCATCGCCGCCCAGGTGTTGTCCGCCACCACCGCCAGGCCTCCCAGCGGCTGGAAGAGGAACGGCTTCTTCGCAGCCTCCAGCTCCACCACCTGCCGCACGCCCGGCACCGCCAGCGTCTTCGACGCGTCGTAGCGGGCCACCCGGCCTCCCGCCACCGGCGGCCTCGCGATGACCGCCGTGCGCATGCCCGGGAGCACGACGTCCGCGCCGAACACCGCCCGGCCCGTCACGATGTCCGGCCCGTCCAGCAGCGGCAGCTCCTTGCCCAGGTTCTTGAGCTCATTGCGCGGACGCAGCGTCACCGCCTCCCGCTTGGGCACCTTCAGCTTCGCCGCGTCGCTGGCCAGTTCGCCGAACTTGAGCGCGCGCTGCGAGCCCTTGTGGAACACGGCGTGGTCGCGCGCCTCGCACTCCGTGGGCGCCACCTTCCAGCGCTTCGCCGCCACCGCCACCAGCATCGTGCGCGCCGTCGCGCCCGCGTAGCGCAGGTCGTCGAAGATCTTCCGTACGCTGCTGGAGCCGTCCGTGTTCTGGTCGCCGTAGGCCTCATCGCCGTCGCCCTGGACCACCTTCACGTGGGCCATGTCCGCGCCCAGTTCATCCGCGATGAGCACCGGCAGCGAGCTGCGCACGCCCTGCCCCATCTCCGAGCGGTGACAGACGATGGTCACCACGCCGTCCGGCGCAACGTGCACGAAGACGTTGGCCCTCAGGCCCACCGAGGGCACCTCGGGCATCGCCGTGGGCATGGGCGCGGCGTGCGCGCGGGCAGGCAGGAACACCTCCAGCCCCAGGCCCGCGGCGACGAGGCCCATTCCCTCCAGCACGGAGCGGCGCGACAGACGGATTCGCGTGTCTTGCATGGTGGCGGTCCTCACTCCGTCGGCAGTCCCGCCGCCTTCTTCACGGCGGTGCGGATGCGCGTGTACGTCCCGCAGCGGCACAGGTTGCCCGCCAGCGATTGATCAATCTCCGCGTCGGTGGGCTTCGGCTTCTTCGCCAGCAGCGCCGCCGCCGTCATGATCTGCCCCGCCTGACAGAAGCCACACTGCGGCACCGCCAGGTCCACCCACGCCTTCTGCAGCGGGTGCGAGCCGTCCGGCGACAGGCCTTCAATGGTCATCACCTCGCGGCCCTCCGCGCGGCGCACCGGCGTCACGCACGAGCGCACCGCCGCGCCGTCGATGTGCACCACGCACGCGCCGCAGAGCGCCTGGCCGCAGCCGTACTTCGTGCCCGTCAGGGTCAGCACGTCGCGCAGCGCCCAGAGCAGCGGCATCTCCGGATCCACGTCGAGCTCGTGCTCGGTCCCATTCACTCGCAGTCGGATGCTCACGGTCGGCTCTCCTCGCGCGGGCACTCCGCGCCGTCCTTCACCCACGCGGCCACCAGGGCCCCGAACTCCGTCTGCGTTCCCGGCGCGGGCACCCGGTCCGCGCCCGGCTTCCAGCCCCAGCCCACCAGCTCGTCATGCGCGGAGTGCTCGATGATCTCCGCCAGGCTCTTGCCGCCGTTGCGCGCGGGGTCCTTCAGCTGTTCGCACAGCGAGCGCGGCGTGCGGCCCTCCCAGAACATCACCTTGGGCGCCAGGTGCCACCTGGGCGCGCCGGGGACCCGCGCCAGCTGCGCGTTGCGGTCCTGGTGACAGGAGGTGCACTCCAGGCCGGGCACGCCCTGATCCTCGGGGCCTCGGGCCACCGGCGGATCATGGAGCTTGCTGTCCATGCCTTGCAGGGGGCTGTCGCCCACGGGGTGGCAGTTGACGCAGCGCGGATGCAGCATCACGCGGCTTGCTTCCAGGAACAGCGCGCGCGAGCGCTCCTTCTTGTCGCCGATGCCCGCGAAGGCCTCCGGCGGCCGGAGCGCTTGGGGATTGGCGGGCGGCGGCACCGTTCCGGCATGTGTCGCGCGGCCTCCACAGCCCGCGCTGAACAGGAGCGACAGCGACAGCGCCGCCGCCCCCGCGCCCAGCACGGCTCCCAGTGCCTTCGAGCGAAGATTCATCGTGCCCCGTCCATCCCTTCGGCCAGAGAGGTCTTCCGGCCCCACGCGCTGCGTCGGGGCCGGACGGGCGATGGTGCCCCGTCCCGCCCTCCGCGAGCGTGTCAAAATGCCGCATGGCCCGTGAAGGTTTTCTTCAGAACGCGGCGGGCCCGGGAGTGCGCAGCGCCATCACGCGGGGTGGGGGCGAGCGGCCTTCGTGAAGGCATTGTGCCTGGGTGACACGGGCCGCGGGCGGGATTGACGGAATGTCTTTCGGGGCCTGTGGGGCGTCCACGCAAGTGCGCGGAATCGCGTGAGCGGGGTGTTGGAACGCGGCGTGTATTGGGAAGCGCGCAAGGAGATAGCCCGCCATGCGCCAGAGCCCCGCGTCGTCCGTGTTCTCCCTCACCCGCCTCTTCGTCGAGCAGTGTGCCCGCTGGAGGCTGCGCGAGGAGGTCATCGCGTTCATCCTCGAGTTCGGCACGCCCGCCCGGGCGTGTGGTGCCACCCACCTCACCGTGCACGAGCGCGACCTGCCAGGTGCGCTGCGGGACTCGTCCCTGGCGCGGCAGGCGCGCGGGTGGATCCTCATCCTCAATGACGAAGACCGGTTGCTCACCTGCTACCGCCGGCAGGACGCGTCGCGCTTCCTCAAGCAGAAGTCCAAGCGCCGCCCCGCGGGCGTCACCCGGGACCGCGACGACTTCCTGCGCGGCCTGCAGCTGGCTCCGGCCTGATTCAGTCCAGCCCTGCCTTGCCCACCGCCCAGTAGGCCTTCACCTTGGGCGTCGTGCGGTCGCCCTCGCCGCGCAGCCGCGAGCGCAGCGCCTGGATGGACTGCGCCCGCCCCGTCATCACCAGCGTCGCGCCGGGGTTCGCGCGCAGCGCTTCGCGCAACCGTTCGTGGACCTGGGCCAGGTGTGCGTCGCCAGCCGTGCGCTCCACGTCGTGGCCGTCGAAGCCCAGTTCGTGCAGCGCGGGCGCGCAGTCCTCTCGGTGCGTCACCTCGAAGACGGGGGTGACGTCGCGCTTCGCGCCGGTGCGGAACGCGTGCGCCACCGCGAAGGACGTTTCGTCACCGAAGAGCACCACCGGCGCGTCGCCGGACTCCAGCGCCACGGAGCGGCGCGGCCCGAAGAACTGGACCGTGTCGCCGGTGCGCACGTCGCGTCCCCACTTCGCTCCCGGGCTGTCGCCGTGCAGGTACATGAGGAAGGCCGTGGCCCCTCGCGCTTCGTCCCAGGACAGCGGCGTGTACGTGCGCATGCCCAGCCCGGGCAGGAACACCTGCACCTTGTCGCCGGGAGTCCAGGCCTGTCCCCGCAGCGCGGGGCCCTCGCAGTCGATGCGTCGGAAGGCGCGCGAGACATCGCGCACCTGGGTGACCTTCGCGTCGGTGAAGAGAAAGCGGCCCAGCATGCTTCCGAGCATGGCCTTGGCGTTTGCCATTGAAGCCTCCGTGCAGGCGTTCATACGCCGCCTGCGGGTACACGGCTCGTGAAGTTGCGTGAAGGCGTCCGCACCTTCGGAGTGAAAACCCCCACGAAAGGAATCGGACATGGGCCCCTGGCACACCCGTGTGCGCCGGCTTCGAACCGGCGGCGTGACCGTCATTGCCATCCTGGCAGCCAGCGGCTGCGTGATGGGCCCGGAAGACTTCGGGCCCCAGGTGACGTCGAAAACCGGGTCGCTGACCCAGCCCATGTCCCAGTTCCGGGAGGAGCTGGCGCCGTATGGCGACTGGGTGAATCTGCCGGATGTCGGCTGGGTCTGGCGGCCGGACCCGAACGAGGTGGGTGCGGGCTTCGCGCCGTATTCCACCGGTGGCCGGTGGGTTTCCAGCGATTGGGGATGGACCTTCGAGAGCGACTGGGAATGGGGCCACGCGCCGTTCCACTACGGCCGGTGGTTCAACACGCCGCCGATGGGCTGGGTGTGGTGGCCGGACAATGAGTGGGCCCCTGCCTGGGTGGACTGGCGTTGGGGGAATGGCTTCGTCGGCTGGCAGCCCCTCGCGCCGCCGGGGATCAACACCGGACTGAGCTGGACGTTCGTGAGCGCGAACAACTTCGTGCAGCCTGACGTGGGATCGCATCTCCTTCCGGAATCACGGGGCCAGGAGCTGATGCGCCAGACGCAGCCGGTGGGCGAGCACGTGGTGGCGCGTGAGGGACACTGGAACCGGGGACCCGAGCCGGCCGAGGTCGCCCGGGCCACCGGACAGGAGGTGCCGCGCTCGAAGCCGATGACGCCGCCCACGGGACAGCCAACGCGGGCGGAGGCCTCTGCTCCTGTGAGCCAGTGACGGGTCTACTTCACGCAGTGGAGGCTGGGGCCCTTGGGGAGGGCGTCCCACTGGCTCACGCCGAGGGACGCGATGGAGGAGTTGTTGTGCGTGATGGCCTCCAGGCAGCCCACCGGCCACAGCCGTCCGTCATCCAGGGAGAACGCCGCCGGGCGCCCCGCCGCACCGTACACGGGCGCTCCCGCGTGCATGGAGGCACCGTAGGGGACGCGGTAGAAGATGTCGGACGAGACGGAGATCGCGTTGCGTGACAGGTCCAGCGCGGGCGCGGCCAGCGCGAACTGGAGGCGCGTCCCACCGCGCACCAGGGTGAGCGGCAGCCCGGCGCTCTGGATGAGGTAGCCCTCGAACACGCGTCCCACGTTGGCCTGGTCGCAGGAACGTCCGGTCAGCAGGTCCACGCCGCTGTGCGCCAGGTTCCAGGTGTTCACGTCGCCCGTTCCCACCGAGCGGAGGATATCCACCGGGACCGTGCCGCACGTGGACGACGGGACCGCGTGCTTGTCCGGACGCGACACGATGGCCGGCCCCTCCGTCCAGGTGCCCGGCACGTCGAACCAATCCACCTGCTGGTTCAGCGCGCTGTTGAAGAGGAAGACGCGCGTCGCGTTGGCGGTGCTTCCGTCCACCGCGATGGCGAACGTGTCGTTCGTGTCCACGTACTGCCAGTCCACGGAGAACGCGCCAATCAGCGAGTGCCGCGTGTGGTTCGCCGCCGTCCGGGGCGCGAAGCCCGTGGCCGTCAGCTCCTCCACGCCCGTCTGGAAGGTGGGATCCGACGAGCGCAGCACGAACTGGCCGCCGCCGTTGCCGTCCACCGCGTAGCCCGTGGAGTCCGTGAAGATGAGGTAGAACTTCCCATTCACATACGTGACGCTCGGCTGGCCCGCGCCGTAATGGTTGGGCACGGTGCGGTAGTCCCGCGCGGGCACCACGATGGGATTGCCGCCGTTGAGCCGCGTCCAGTTGAGGCCGTCCGGACTGGACGCCACGCCAATCATCGTCGTGCCCGTGCCGTCGCCGTAGCCGCCGTAATACATGTAATACGTCGCGTCGACGCGGATGACGGACGGGTCACACACGTGGATGCCGTCGAACTGCGCGGCGTTCCCCGTGGGCGCGAACACCGTGTTGTAGCTGTTGGCCACGGTGGAGCCTCGCGCGTGCCACGGGCCACCCAGGCTGGAGGCCTCCGCGTAGAGGATGTAGTCGCCCGCGATGCCACCGCACCACCACATGCGATAGACGCCGTCCTGCATCACGCTGGGGACGTAGTCATACGAGACGCGCGAATACGCCGGCGTGTTGCCGCCCCGGTAGTTCGCCACCGTCGCCGCGCCCGCGCTCGACGCGAGCAGGCCGCCCGCCACGGCCAGCCACAAGGTCGCATTCCTGAACATCGGACCGCTCCTTCTGAAAGAGGAGATGTCATGATATTCATGATTTAAAGCTATTGCACGCCTAGGCCGGTTGGAGGAACCGGCCGTCCACCAGGTGGTCGATGACTTCCCGGGCGGAGTGCGGATCCAACCGGGCCTTCGCTCCCAGATGTGACACCGCGCTGGAGACGGTGGTGGGCTGTTCGAAGGCGGCCAGGGCGGCGAGGAGGATTTCGCCGTCCTCGCCCTGGGTCAGCGTGGGGTCGTTGAACTTGCGTGGGCTGACGGACGGGGCGCAGCTCAGGGTGATGCCGTCCACCGAGCGCAGCACCGTCACCGGCTCCTTCGCCAGCTTCGCGGGCGCCCGGTGGCTTCCCAGCCACTCGCCCAGCGTGAAGCGCTTCGTCGAGGGCGCGGTGTTCTTGAGCCGCGTGCGGCCGTGGAGGTCCACGTGCTTCCTCGCGTCCCGGTGCTTCCAGGCCAGCGCGTCCACCCGGTCCGAGTTGCGCTGCACCGCGGCCTCCAGCTCCGGGTCCTTGAAGCGGATCATCGGCACGGAGACGTCGCCGGGCTCGCGGCGCTCGAAGTAGTCCAGGAACTCCTGGAACGTCTTCGCTTCCGTCTCCATGTCGAAGCGCGCGGGGTGCTCCGTGACGAGCGCTCCGGGCTGCGCCTCCAGCCGCTGGTAGCCCACCACGCAGTCCATGCCGATGATGCGCTCCACCAACCGCAGCTCCTCCGCCAGCCGCTCCCGGTTCATGAACGGGAGGCCTCCGATGCCGGAGATTTCGACCTCCACGTTGGGATGGCGGCGGACGGACTCAATGACCTCCAGCAGCTCGCGGTCCTTCGCGCAGGGCTTGAGCAGCCCCTTGGCCATCTGCTCCAGCCGCTGCTGTTCGGAGAAGCAGCCGATGTCGATGACCATGTAGATGCGCTGGAAGGTCTCCGCCAGCGCGGAGACCAGCTCCACGCGCGGCACGCCCCAGAGGAAGTACGTGCAGCAGTGGCGCGACAGGTCCACGCCCGCCCAGGTGCTCCCCAGGAACTCCGCCGTGCTGCCCGCGAAGTCGTAGCGCATCTGCCACGTCCGGCTGGCGATCTCCTGATGGTCCCTTCGCACGTTCTCTTCCGCGCGCAGGAACGGCTTCGCGCGGCCGAAGTCCGCCTTCTGGTTGCCGCGTGCGCCGCCGCAATAGAGGCAGTTCTCACCGCAGCCCTTGCCCGGCGCGACCCAGCCGGAGAAGGAGTGCGCGTCCATCTGGCTGAGGAAGATCTCGTTGAAGTGCGAGTAGTAGACGTCCTGCGTGTTGGTGCCGCGCTGCACGTACTGCAGCGGCAGCCTGCGCGGACGGCCGTCCGGGTGCCGCGTCACGACGTTGGGCGGGGCGTCTTCTCCGTTGCAGAGCGCCAGCAGAGGGACTTCTCCGTCGCCCAGCACGACGTGGTCGATGCAGTCGAAGGCGCTCAATTCCTTCCACCAGTACGACGCGGAGTTGCCGCCCACGACGATGCGGATGGACGGGTCGATCTTCCGGATGGTCCGCGCGATGAGAAGCGCGCGGTCCACGTGGTGGAACCACTTCAGGCTGATGCCAATGAGCTTGGGGCGCACGCGCGCGATGAGGCGCTCGAAGGACTGCGTCACCTCGCCCGCGCTCTCGTCTCCGTCCCACAGCCGCACGAAGGCTTCAATCCCGCCGCGCCGCAGGTAGCTCGCCAGGTAGAGGATGCCGCACGTGGCTTCGCCCGTTCCGGCACCGACGAGGAGGACTGGCGAGAGGGCACGACCGCTGCTCATGGGACGACCACCGGCATGGGAGGAAGACAACGCTCAGCGTAAGGCGAATCCGGCCGGAGCCCGCGTGGATTCGTCGCCTCCCCTCCCCCCAGGCCGCCGGCCTGCTCCCTGGACATACGCTATGGGCGTTCGTTGAACCGGCTGGAGCCCGCCGGCTCCTGCCCGTGCGCTCCACCCTTCCCCGGGACCGCCGTGGGCGGCTTGCGCCCCCGCCGCCTGCGACGCCGCTTCTGGGTGGCGCCTCCCGGCTGTCCTCCCAACGCCCGCAGCACCTGCGCGCGCGTGCCGCCGTCCAATCGCAGCTGCTGCATGAGCGCGTGCACCTGCTTCGCGGCCTGCGGGTTGCGCAAGCCCTCCGCCAGCCGCTCCACGATGTCGATGCGCAGCGCCACCGGCCCGATGACCTCGTAGCCGAAGGCGCGCGCGTTCTGGCCGGCCAGCGCCGCGACGTTCAGCGCCGGCTCCTGGGGGATGCCCTGCGGACACGGCGCCTGCTGGAACAGCGCCGTCAACATGGCCCTGCGCTCCAGCGCCTGGGGTGACAGCGCTCCCGTGACGTAGAGGAAACGCTGGCCCTCGTGGACGCCCTGCGCCTTCAGCCGCTCTCGCGACTCCTCGTCCAGGAGCCTCCACTGCTCGCGCGCCTCGCCCTGGGAGATGATGCCCAGCCCCTCCGCCAGCCGGTAGGCCACGCCTCGCAGCGCGGGCGCGCGGCTCTCGCCCGTGAAGGACTCCGCGGGAAAGCCTCCCATGGCCTCCGTGACCAGGTCCCGGGCCAGCGCCACCAACCGGCGCTCCAGCCGCTGACGCGCGCCTCCCGTCCACACCTCCGGCTCCGCCAACGCCAGCTGCGGCGAACGCCGGTCGCGCCCCCGCACCAGCCGGCCCAGCGGCTGCGCCTCGAAGGAGATGCGACCCAGCGGATCCACCTCGAAGGCGTCGTGCGTCGCGTCCACCACGCGCTGGACGAACTGCTCCTCCGTCATCACCGCGCCTTCCGCGCCCGGCACCTCCGTCAACAACAGCCCCAGCTTGGCGAACGGACTGTCCGACGCCGCGGCCTGCGCCGGTGTGCTGGCGCGCACGAAGCGGCGCACGCTCCGCCTCGCGGCCCGCTGCACGAAGCGCTCCACCAGCCGCTCATGCAGCGCGTCTCCCAGCGCGTCCTCGATGCGGCGCGTGCGCTCCTGCCACTCCCCTGCGTCGTTCAGCCAGCCCGGGCGGTGGCTGATGTACGTCCAGATGCGGATGGCCGCGAGCCGGTCCATCAGCGTGTGGATGTCCCCCGACGCATCGTCCAGCGGCGACACCTGCCGGCCCAGCCAGGTGGGATCCAACTTCCCGTCCCCCGCCGTGAGCTGGAGGAACGTCTCGCGCAGGAGCGCGACGTGCTGGCCGAAGAGCCCCTTGCGGAAGTCCGGCACCTGGCAGACCTGCCACAACAGCTCCACGGAGGCCTTGCCGGTGGTGAGCTCGCGGATGGCGGGCACCGCCGACAGCCCCTTGAGCGCGTCGAAGTCGTCCGCGCGCTCCACCCGGACGAAGGCGCTGTCTCGCGGCGCCCGCGACAGCGAATCCAGCAGCGCCTCCGGGCTTGCGAAGTCGAGCGAGGAGTTGCGCCAGATGAGGCTGCGCACCGCCGGGAAGCGGTGCGATTCGATGGCGGAGACGATGCGCGGCGGAAGCTCCGGCAGCGTGTTCAGCGCCCCGAAGCTCCCGTCGTTGAGGTGGCGCCCCGCGCGGCCGGCGATCTGCGCCAGCTCGTCCGGATACAGGTCTCGCTGCTCCGCGCCGTCGAACTTGGACAGCGTCGCGAAGGCCACGTGGTTGAGGTCCAGGTTCAACCCCATGCCAATGGCATCCGTGGCCACGAGGTACTGGACCTCGCCGGATTGATACATGGCCACCTGCGCGTTGCGCGTCCGGGGCGACAGCGCGCCCAGCACCACCGCCACGCCACCCCGCAGGCGGCGCAGGGACTCGGCCAGTTCGTAGACGCGGTCCGCGGAGAACGCGACCACCGCCGAGCGCGGCGGGAGGCTCTTCAGCGAGCGGCGCCCGGCATAGCGCAGCTGCGACAGGCGCGTGGCCCGCTTCACGGACGCGTGCGGAATCAGCGCCTGCACCATGGGCCGCATCGTGTCCGCGCCCAGGAACCAGGTCTCCTTGCGGCCTCGCGCGTGCAGCAGCCGGTCCGTGAAGACGTGCCCGCGCTCCCGGTGCGCGGCCAGCTGGATTTCATCCACGGCGAGGAAGTCGACCTCCCGGTCGGTCGGCATCGCCTCGACGGTGCAGATCCAGTAGTCGGGCCGGGGCGGGATGCGCTTCTCCTCGCCCGTCATCAGCGCGACCCGGCCCTCGCCCACCTTCGCGGTCACCCGGTCGTAGACCTCACGGGCAAGCAGGCGCAGCGGCAGGCCGATGATGCCGGAGTCGTGCTCGAGCATCCGTTCGATGGCGCGGTAGGTCTTCCCGGTGTTCGTGGGCCCCAGCTCCGCCACGACGACGGACGGCCGGCTGGATGGGCTCGAGCTCATTGGCGAAGACTAACCCCGAACC
>NZ_RAWL01000390.1:0-8154 GCF_003668885.1 Corallococcus sp. AB049A
CCGCGTCCGCGCCCGCCGTGTCCTCCGGCACCACCGTGTTCCCCGAGGCCAGCTCCAGCAGCACCCGCCCCAGCGCGCGCAGGTCCTCCCGCGCCTCCAGAGTCGAGCCCACCGCGTCCTCGCGCACCGGCGGCGCCACCACGTCCGGCCGGGACGGCGCCGTGAAGCGGCGCAGCAGCGGCCGCGCGGGCCTCAGCCCGAAGTCCGTCAGCGTCACCTCACCGCGAGGACCCACGCGGATGCGGTGCGCATGCACGTCCCCGTGCACCACGTGCGCGGCGTGCGACGCCTGCAGCGCGCCCGCGACCTCCGCGCCCACGTGACACACGAAGGCCTCCGACGGCCGCCCACCCCGCCCCAGCACGCGCCGGCGCGCCGTGGCCAGCGAACAGCCCGGGACGTAGTCCGACACCACCGTCAGCGTGTCGCGAACGTCCACCTGGAAGCCGTGGAGCCTCGCGATGCCCGGATGCCGCAGCGGCACCGCCCGCGCCAGCGCCTCCTCCAGGGGATGCCGCGTCTCCGGCGAGAGCCCGGACGCCAGCAGGAACGTCTTCACCACCAGCGGGCGCGCCCCCGCCGCGTCCTGCTCCAGCGGCCACACCAGGGACACCCACTCGCCCAGCGGGCCCCTCCCCAGCGGATGCAGGGGGGCGAACGCGGGCAGCCGGGAGGTGAACGGAAGCACGGACATGGCACCCTCAAACCCAACACAAACAACCCGTGGCGTCAACCCAACGGACCCTACGCCACGGGTCCTGCATCCCCCGGCACCCGGGCACGAAGCCCGGGGTGCCGGAGAAGGCCCGAGGCTAGAAGTAGCCGCCGACCGTGGTGGTGATGCCCAGCGTCACGTCGTTGCCGGCGAAGTAGCCCTGCTGCGAGCCCAGGCTGCCCACGTCCTGGCTGATGACCGCGCGCACCTGCGGACCCGCGCCGATGAAGAAGTGCGGCGTCAGGTGGAAGAGCACGGGGGCGTTGAAGTCCAGGACGAAGTTCACGTCGCTGGCGCCCGGCACGTGGGCGAACTGCACGCCGAAGCCCGCCTTGGGCCAGAGCGACACGCGGTCGCCCAGCGGCAGGTGGTAGCCCACGCGGCCCAGCACGCCCAGGCCCACGACGGTGCTGTCACCGAAGCCGAAGGCCACCAGCGCGGACGCGCCGACGGACAGGTTCGACTGGAGGAAGTAGTCCGCGGACGGCTCCAGGCGGATGAGGAACACTTCGTCGGCGGTGTTGTAGCCCAGGAAGCCGTTGAGGTCCTGGCTGATGACCATCTGGCCTTCCTGGCCGAACGACGACGAACTGCCCGGGTTCGCGTTCAGGTCCGGCTGCTCCGCCGCCACCGCCTGCGCCGACACCGCGAGGCCCGCCACCAGCGCCAGGCCCGTCCACTTGTTGCTTCCACGCATCGGATGTTCTCCCCTCGTTCGCGCCCGGCCGACCCTTCCCCGGAAGCGCGTGCGGGGCCCCTTCTAGCCAAAGGGCGCCGCAACGCGAGGATGTTTTCCGACCCACCCAACACTTCGTTCACACGACACCATCAGTGCCGCGCAAAAATCCTGATCGCGCCGTAAAGCTCAGCGAACAGCACGCAAGAGGCCGCGCGTGCCCAGCACCGCGCCGCCCACCACGCCGCCGGTGAGCGCGGCCAGTCCCAGCGTCGCGGAGAAGCGCTTCCACGCGGGCGTCGGCGGCACGCTGCCGCGAGGCCCCACCCCCTGTTCCACCGGGGTGAAGAGGTTGCCCTCGGGCCGGTCCAGCGGCACGTCCGTCGTCTGCATCCGCGCGCCGAAGCGGGACAGCACCGCCTTGCCCACGGAGGGCGCCAGGCCGTTGAGCCACAGCATCAGCCGCCCCTGGAGGAACGCCGGCACCGACGTGCGGCCCGGCCGCTTCGCCAGCCGCACCACCGCGCGGGCCACCAGGTCCACGTCGTACGTGGGCGGCACCGGCACGGGCTTTTTGCCCAGCATGGTGGGCGCGTGGTCGAACATGGGCGTGGACACGGAGGGCACCAGCACGTTGGAGACCTGGATGCCCGTGCCGTGGAGCTCCAGCTCCAGCGACTGCGCCCACCCCAGCGTCGCGTGCTTGGACGCCGCGTACGCGGACAGCAGCGGCGCGGACCCCGCCGCCAGCATGGACTGGATGTTGAGCAGGTGGCCGTGGCCCTGCTTCTTGAAGTGCGGCAGCACCGCGCGCGCGAAGCGGAAGTAGCCGAAGCAGTTCACGTCGAACACGCGCGTGATGTGCTCCCAGGGCAGCTGGTCGAAGTCGCCGTAGGACTGCACCGCCGCCGCGTTCACCAGGAGGTCCACGCGGCCGTAGTGCGCCACGCACTCGCGCACCACGCGCTCCACGTCCTCGGCCACCGTGACGTCGCCGTCACTCACCAGGCACTCGCCGCCGCGCTGGAGCACCTCCACGCGCAGCTGCTCCAGGGCCGACTGCCGCCGCGCGGTGACGCACAGCTTGACGCCGGCCTCCGCCAGCCGCAGCGCGGACTGCCACCCCACGCCGCTCGAAGCGCCCGTGACGATGGCCACCTGCCCCCTCAAGTCTTCATGACGCGCCATGCGCTTTCGCCCCTCCTCGCCCTGAGGTGGGGTTTCCGGCCGGGCTTCGCACGGGGCAAGCCCCCGGAATCCTCCGCGCCGTGCCCGCCCGTCTGCCCGCCCGGCCTCCGGGCCGGCGGGCTGGGAGCTGGGGGCTACGACCAGGAGACGTCGTAGTACGCGTCCACCAACGACTGGGCATGCCCGCGCACCTGCACGTCTTGCACGCCCGTCACCTCCAGCGCGGACTGGAGGATGCCCTCGTTGTAGGGCACCGGCATCAGCGAGCGCTTCATGATGACCCGGCCCGACGTGGGCCCCGTCCACTCCACGGAGCGCTCGCCGAAGTTCAGCGCCGTGCGGTAGCCCGAGTGCATCAGCTCCAGCAGCCGCTTCGGGTCACCGCCCGCCTGCTGCACGAAGTCGCGCGCGAACATGGAGTTGAGGAAGTCCAGCATCGCCTGCGTGCCAATCTGCCGCTGCGCCGCATCGTGCCCGCCCACCAGCGGCGACAGCTGCTCCGCGGCCACGTACGACAGCCGCAGGAAGCGCGGGAACGGATAGGTCTGCATGGGGATGAAGTCCGCCGTCTCCTCCACCTGCTCCAGACAGCGCTTCACCGCGTCCGCTCCGCCCAGAAAGCGCACCGCGTCCAGCACGCCCAGGAAGAACAGGCCCCGGCTCGTCTCGTCCGGAGCCGTCGCGGCCAGGCGGGCTTCCAGGTCACGCGCGACGTCCTCGGGTAGATTCAGCGTGCCAGCCGGCATCGGCGTCGTCCTTTGAATGAGGGGGAATGGACCAGGCGGGGGACCTGACGGGGCGCGAGGATTCCACAGGTCTCGCTCCATCGCGAGTCCTGGATGACCGCACGTCGCGCCGCGCGACACATGTTTCACGACGTGTGAGGTCCTTCCGGGCCTTCCTCGGATGACGGCAGGAAGCGGCGCACCACTTCCATCAGCGACGCCACCGACACCGGCTTGCGCAGGTAGGCCGCCGCGCCGGGGGGATGGAAGGGGCTGCCGGACAGCACGATGATGGGCACGCCGTCCAACATGCGCTCCTGTGAGAGCCGCGCGAGGAAGGCCTGTCCGTCCATCACCGGCATCATCAGGTCCAGCAGCACCAGGCCCGGACGCGGATGGGACTGCAACCAGGTCCACGCATCCTGGCCGTGGACGCACTGGGCGACGCGATAGCCCTCCATCTCCAGCAGTGTCGCGACCGCATCCCGGATGTCTTCCTCGTCCTCGATCAAAAGGATGAGAGGGGCACTGTCCTTCATGCAGGTTCTCCACTCGCTCTCCGCCACGTCCGGCCGTCACGTGGCCGCGGGTCTTCCGGTTCCTCCTGGAGGCCTGGAGGCCCAAGGGGACGGGGAAACCGGAAGAGGCGTTGGCACCGTGGAGAAATAACGACTCGAGCCCCCCGCGCTGATTTCGGGCGTGGAGTATTTCCATGCCTGCCCGCTTGCTCTGGCTCCGGTGTTGGACGCCGGTCCCACTGGTCCCCCGTGTCGTGCGTCCCCATCTTGAGAGTGGGATCCACGTGCGTGTCCCGGGAAGGAGCGGCCTTGAAGTTCCGCGACCTGATGAAGGGATGGCCCGTGCTGCGGCAGTTCGCGCGGGGAGACAGCCGGGCGCTGGGGGACACGGCGATGTCGGCGCGAAGCCGCTCGCTGGCGCCGCGCACGAAGACCGCGGACCGGGTGGTGAAGTCCATCTGCCCGTACTGCGCGGTGGGCTGCGGGCAGGAGGTGCACGTGCGCGACGGCCGCATCCTCGACATCGAGGGCGACCCGCATTCCCCCATCTCCCGCGGCCGGCTGTGTCCCAAGGGGGCCGCGACCTTCCAGCTGGTCACGGGAACGCAACGCGTGCAGCAGGTCCTCTACCGCCGCCCCGGCGGCACGGAGTGGGAACCCATCCCGCTGGAAGAGGCCATGGACAAGGTGGCCGAGCGCGTGAAGCGCACGCGCGACGCGACGTTCGAGCTGACGGACGCGAAGGGCCAGCGGGTGAACCGGACGCTGGGGCTGGCGCACCTGGGCGGGGCGACGCTGGACAACGAGGAGAACTACCTCCTCAAGAAGCTCTTCAGCGCGCTGGGCGTCGTGCAGGTGGAGAACCAGGCTCGAATATGACACGCGTCCACGGTGCCCGGTCTGGGCATCACGTTCGGCCGCGGTGGAGCCACGACGTTCCAGCAGGACCTGCAGCACTCGGACTGCATCCTCATCCAGGGGTCCAACATGGCCGAGTGCCATCCGGTGGGCTTCCAGTGGGTGATGGAGGCGAAGGCCCGGGGCGCGAAGGTCATCCACGTGGACCCTCGCTACACGCGCACCAGCGCGGTGGCGGACCTCTACGCGCCCATCCGCGTGGGCACGGACATCGCTTTCCTGGGCGGGCTCATCCACTACGTGCTGGAGCACGAGCGGTACTTCCGCGACTACGTGGTGCAGTACACCAACGCGGCCACGCTCATCCGCGAGGGCTTCCAGGACACGGAGGACCTGGAGGGGCTCTTCAGCGGCTTCCAGCCGAAGAACAACCGCTATGACATCGCGTCCTGGCAGTACCAGGACGTGCCGGGCGCCGTGCCCGCGGCGGGCCACAAGGAGCTGACGGACGAGCCGGGCGCGGGCGGCGGCGGACACGACCACCGCGTGGACGTGCACGACGAGCACCGCGACGAAACGCTCCAGCATCCCCGGTGCGTGTTCCAGCTGCTCAAGCGCCACTTCTCCCGCTACACGCCGAAGGTGGTGTCGCAGGTGTGCGGCGTGGACGAGGAGCTGTTCCTCCAGATCGCGCGGACGCTCTGTGACAACTCCAACCCGGAGCGCACCAGCGCGTTCTGCTACGCGGTGGGCTGGACGCAGCACTCGGTGGGCGTGCAGTACATCCGCACGGCGGCCATCCTCCAGCTCCTGCTGGGCAACATCGGCCGGCCCGGCGGCGGCATCCTCGCCTTGCGCGGGCACGCGTCCATCCAGGGCTCCACGGACATCCCCACGCTCTACAACCTGCTGCCGGGCTACCTGCCCATGCCGCACGCGAACATCCTCCACGACGGGCTGGACGAATACATCCGCGACAACAAGTCCGGCAGCGGCTGGTGGTCGGAGTTCCCCAAGTACGCGGTGTCGCTGCTCAAGGCCTGGTTCGGGGACAAGGCGACGAAGGACAACGGCTACCTGTTCAACCACCTGCCCCGGCTGACGGGGAACCACTCGCACATGCAGACGGTGGCGGACATGGCGGACGGGAGGCTCCAGGGCTACTTCGTCATGGGAGAGAACCCCGCCGTGGGCAGCATGAACGGGGCGCTCCAGCGCAAGGGGCTGCGCCACCTGGACTGGCTGGTGGTGCGCGACTTCACGCTCATCGAGACGGCGGAGTTCTGGCGCACGGCGCCGGAGGTGCAGTCCGGGCAGGTGCGGCCGGAGGACATCCAGACGGAGGTGTTCTTCTTCCCGGCCGCCGCGCACACGGAGAAGGACGGCACCTTCACCAACACGCAGCGGCTGCTGCAATGGCATCACAAGGCGGTGGAGCCGCAAGGGGACACGCGCAGCGAGCTGCACTTCACCTACCACCTGGGGCGCAAGCTGCGAGCGCTCTACGCGGGCTCCACGGACCCCAAGGACGCGCCGCTCTTGGATTTGACGTGGGACTACCCCACGCACGGGCCGCACGCGGAGCCCTCCGCGGAGGCGGTGCTCCAGGAGATCAACGGCTACACGGTGGCGGACGGAAAGCCGGTGCCGGGGTTCGCGGAGCTGAAGGACGACGGCTCGACAGCCTGTGGCTGTTGGATCTACTCGGGGTGCTTCAAGGACGGCGTGAACCAGACGGCGCGGCGCAAGTCCGGGAAGGAGCAGACGTGGGTGGCGCCCGAGTGGGGCTGGGCGTGGCCCGCCAACCGGCGCATCCTCTACAACCGCGCGTCGGCGGACGCGGACGGCAAGCCCTGGAGCGAGCGCAAGCGCTACGTGTGGTGGGACGCCGGCCAGAAGCAGTGGACGGGCGAGGACGTGCCGGACTTCATCGCGGACCGGCCGCCGGACTACCGGCCGCCCGAGGGCGCGACGGGGCTGGAGACCATCGCCGGAAATGATCCGTTCCTCCTGCAGGCGGACGGCAAGGGCTGGCTCTTCGCGCCCAGCGGGACGATGGACGGGCCGCTGCCCACGCACTACGAGCCCATGGAGTCGGTGGTGCCCAACCCGCTCTACGCGCAGCAGTGCAGCCCCACGCGCGAGGAGTGGAGGCGCAAGGACAATCCCTATCACCGCGCCTGGGGCGACCCGCGCTATCCGTACCTCGTCACCACGTACCGGCTCACGGAGCACCACACCGCGGGCGGCATGTCCCGCTGGCTGTCCTGGCTGAGCGAGCTGCAGCCGGAGATGTTCTGTGAAATCTCCCCGGAGCTGGCGCGCGAGAAGGGATTGAAGAACGGGGACTGGTGCACGCTGGCCACGGCGCGAGGGGACCTGGAGTGCCGGGCGCTGGTGACGGAGCGCATCCGCCCGCTGAAGGTGAAGGGAAGGCAGGTGCACCAGATTGGCCTGCCGTACCACTGGGGCGTCACGGGGCGCGTGCGCGGCGAGGGCGCCAACGAGCTGACGGCGTTCGTCGCGGATCAGAACGTGGACATCCAGGAGTCGAAGGCGTTCACGGCGGACCTGCGGGCGGGGCGGATGCGCTCGGGGGAGCGGGCCGCGGCGGGAGCGGCGCCGCCTCCGCTGACGGTGCCGGAGGTGCCTCGCGACGTGACGCCGCAAACGGACCATTCGGAGTCACAGGAACCCGAGGGGAAGGGATAGGCGCATGGGGAGCCGCAAGGGGTTCTTCACGGACACGACGCTCTGCATCGGCTGCAAGGCGTGCGAGGTCGCGTGCAAGCAGTGGAACCAGCTTCCGGACGACGGCTTCCACTTCACGGGGATGTCCTACGACCACACGGCGCACCTGGGCGCGTCCACGTGGCGGCACGTGGCGTTCGTGGAGCGTCCGGTGCCGTTGCAGGGGCAGACGTCGGGCGCGGGGGACTTCTCCTGGCTGATGATGTCGGACGTGTGCAAGCACTGCCAGCGCGCGGGGTGTCTGGAGGCGTGTCCCACGGGCGCCATCGTGCGCACGGAGTTCGACACGGTCTACGTGCAGCCGGACGTGTGCAACGGCTGCGGCTACTGCGTGTCCGCGTGTCCCTTTGGCGTGATTGACCGGCGCGAGGATGACGGGCGCGCGTGGAAGTGCACGCTCTGCTACGACCGCATCGGAGACGACCAGACGCCCGCGTGCGCGAAGGCGTGTCCCACGGCGTCCATCCAGTACGGCGATCTGGACGAACTGCACGCGCGAGCGGAGTCGCGGGTGCGCGACCTGCATCAGCGGGGCATGACGGACGCGTACCTGTACGGCAAGGACGCGGAGAACCAGCCGGGCACCGGTGGGCTCAACGCGTTCTTCCTGCTCTTGGACAAGCCGGAGGTCTACAACCTGCCGCCGGATCCGGTGGTGCCGACGAAGAAGGCGCTGCGCTCGTGGGCGTCGGTGGCGGTGGGCGCGGTGGGCATGGTGGCGGT
>NZ_RAWL01000391.1:0-8132 GCF_003668885.1 Corallococcus sp. AB049A
GGGAGGGGGGCCTGTGGTCGCGGCGTGTCGCTGGGAGGCCAGCAGCTTAGGGCCTGGAAGCCGCCTGGCGCGACGGACGCCATGGGCCGGACGGGTTCTGCCCGACGTGTTGAGGCGGTGGGCCCCAGCGGCTACGGTGCGCCGCCATGAAGGACAACGCCGCTCGTCGTGCCTCCGAACCGCACCTGGCCCCCGTGCCGGATGCCTGCTACCTGTGCAAGGGAAGGCGCCTGCGGCTGCGTCACCGGGCGCGCGGCGCAGCGCAGTCCCAGGGGGCGGAGGCCTACAACTGCACGTCCTTCGGCCACCGGAGCCACCCGCCCATCTGGGGCTGCGAGGACTGCGGGATGATGTTCCAGTGGCCGCTCCTGTCCCCGGACGTGCTGCTCCAGGCGTACCAGGACGTGGAGGACCCGCTCTACGTCGCGGAGAAGGACAACCGCTACCACACCTTCCGCCGCGTGCTGCGCGAGCTGGGACCGGCCCAGGGCCGCACGCTCCTGGACGTGGGCGCCTACTGCGGCTACTTCCTGGACGTGGCGCGTGAGGCGGGCTTCCGCCCGGAGGGGCTGGAGCTGTCACGCTGGGCCGCCGGCAACGCGCGCGGCCTGGGCTTCACGGTGCACGGCCTCCCCTTGCGGGAGCTGGCGGCGAAGGGGCTGCAGTACGACGTGGTGACGCTCTGGGACGTGGTGGAGCACTTCGCGGATCCGCGCGAGGAGCTGAAGGCGGCGCTCAAGCTTACGCGCCCCGGCGGCCGCATCTACCTGTCCACCATCGACGCGGGCAGCCTGCTGGCGCGCCTGATGGGCGGACAGTGGCCGTGGCTGATGGACATGCACCTGTTCTATTTCGGCCGCCGCACCCTGGCGACGCTGCTGGAGGAGGTGGGCTTCCGCGTCACGGACGTCCGGACGTACACGCACATCATCTCCGCGGACTACCTGCTGCGGAAGGTGGGGGCGAGCTTCACGCCCGCGGCGCCGGTGCTGGACCTGGTGCGGCGCGGTGTGCCGTCCAGCTGGTCCATCCCGTTCAACCTGGGCGACAACATGCTGATGGCCGCCGAGCGGCCCCTCTAGAGTTGTCCCGCGCGCCTATGTCTCCCTTGATGCGGCGGGTGCTGCACCCGCTGGTGCTGCTCACGTTCTTCGCGCTGTCGGCGTTCCACACCTGGCCGCTCGTGTCCCAGATGCAGGGATACGTGATGGGGGGGCGCGAAGACGTCTACATGAACATGTGGCACCTGTGGTGGATGCGGCAGTCCCTCTGGGTGCAGCCGCAGAACCCCTACTTCGCGCCCTTCCTCCACTGGCCGTTGGGCGCCGAGCTGTACTGGCACACGCTGGCGCCGGCGAAGACGCTGTGGGGCGTGGTGCTGCTGCCGTTCATGTCCGTGGAGACGGCGTACAACGTGGTGCTGTTCGGTTCGTTCGTGCTGACGGGCTACACGTCGTGGCTGCTGTTGCGCTACCTGCTGGAGCGCGCGGGGCATGGGCCCTGGCTCGCGGCGGCGGCGGCGCTGGCGGGCGCGTGCGTGTTCAACTTCTCGCGCTACCACCTGACCCACGCGACGGCGCACCTGAACCTCACCGCGCTGGAGGGGCTGCCGCTCTACCTGCTCTGCTTCTTCCGCTGGCTGGACGAGGGCAAGCGCAAGTGGCTGGTGGGGCTGGCGCTGTGCGCGTTGTACGTGTTGCTGTGTGACTATTACTACCTCGTCTACATCGCGCTCTTCTCGCTCCTGTGGGTGGTGGCGGAGCGGTGGAAGCGGGGGCCGCTGCTGGCCGTGGACACGTGGAGGGATCCGCTCGTGCGCCGGGCGGCGATGGCGGGCCTGGCGGCGGGGCTCGCGTGCGTGCCGCCCATGGTGCCGTTGATGCTGCATGCGTTCCCCGCGCCGCTGCAGATCCACCATGGGGACTCCGACTACTTCTCGGACCTGTACGCGTTCTTCGTTCCGGACATGTTGTCGGCGTGGACGCCGGACCTGCCCGCGAAGGCGCGTGAGTTCTCCCAGAACATCATGCGCATGAAGATGTCCGCCAACCTGGAGGAGACCGGCACCTTCCTGGGCTGGCTGACGCCGCTCTTGGCCGTCTTCGCGCTGTGGCGGGGCGTGCCGGAGGGGCGCCGGTGGCTGGGACTGGGGCTGGGCTTCGCGGTGCTGTCCATGGGCACGGTGCTCAACATCGGCCTGGAGGACCGGGTGTCGCCGGTGGTGCTGCTCATCGTCGCCCTGCTGGGGGTGGCGTGGGTGCCCGTGTGGCGGGAGCGGGTGTGGCGGAGGGACGTGCTGCTGCTCCTGGCGCTGGCCGTCTACCTGGCGCTGTCGGAGCCGCTGACGGCGTTCAACGTGCCGCTGAAGGTCCAGATTCCAATGCCCTACGTGGTGTTCAAGCACGTGGTGCCGCTGTTCTCGCGCGGGGGCATGCCGGTGCGCTTCGTGCTGCTCACGCTCTTGTCGTTGTCCGTGCTGGTGGCGTTCGCGGCGGCGCATGCGGGCGCGTGGGCGTCCCGGCGGGATGCGCGGCTGGGCGTGGCGGTGGCGCTCGCGGTGGCGCTGGTGCCCAACGTGGAGTACCGGGGGACGGAGATGCTGATGCCGCGGGTTCCCCAGCTGCCGGCGGTGTTCGATGAGATTCGCGACGCGCCCATGCCGGCGGCGGTGCTGACGGACAACGTGAAGGGCCAGTGGGAGCAGATGTTCCACGGCAAGCCGGTGTCCTACGCCCGGCTGTCCCGGCTGCCGGTGCGGGAGTCGGCGCTGGTGGACTTGCGGCTCATCCGCGCGGCGGAGGGGATGCGCAATGCGTTTGGCACCGTCACGCCAGAGGAGCGCGAGGAGATGCGGCGCTACCTGAAGGAGCACCACTTCAAGTGGTACGTGACGCACTACTTCCACCCCATCCGCCACCAGTTCATCACGGACGAACTGGGAGGAGAGATGGTCCACCAGGACGGCTACGTCACCGTGTACCGCTTCCCCTGAGCATGGCGGTCAGTCGCATTCGGCGTACTCCACGTTCTCGCGCTTCGCGGCGCTCGCGGACACGGTGCTGCCGGTCACGGTCACGGTGACGCGCTCGTCCGCGGACAGCACGGAGCCGCACTCGGCGAAGGCGTTGGCGGCGCAGGAGCGGGTGAGGACCAGCTTGCCTTCGTCCTTCCGCACTTCGACGCTCGCGCCGGTGCAGCGATAGGAGATGGGGCCTGCGCCAGGGTCGTTGCCGCTGACGTCGATGTCGCCCTCGGCATTGTCGGTGGCGAGGACCTCTCCGTCCTTGCCGAAGAGGACGAAGTAGAACCGGGTCCGGGAGATGGATTCGCCGCGTCCGTCTTCGTCGGGGGACTCGGACTCGTCCTGGGTGAACACGCGCACGGTCTCACCCGAGGAGCGCTTGAGGACTTCATCCCTGGCCCGCAGGGGGGACTCCGGCGGCTTGGGACAGGCGAGCTTCTTCGCGGCGACCTTCACGGGGCGGGAGTAGGTCCCCGGGGCGAGCAGCTTGAGGTGTTCGAGGACGGGGGCGGCCTCGTTGGACGCGCAGGTGCCCAGGAGCCAGACCCAGAAGCCGGGCTTGAGGCCCGGGATGGTCTTGCTCTGGACGAGCCTGGGGTGGTCCTCCGGAAGGGTGAGGCCCGTGTTCTCGAGCATCGTCGCGAGGCCGTCCCAGGAGTTCAGCTGGGCTTCGGCTTCGGCCTTGTCCTTGGAGCCCTTCCAGATGAGCGCGCTGGGCTTGTCCGCGGCGTCGGCTTGGAAGGCGCTGGTGAGGGCCAGCAGGCCCAGGACGAGAATGCACGAACGCATGGTGGTTCCCCCTTGCGGTGCGAGACCGCACCGCCCGCCATGCTAGCGCCTCCGCGATTCGCAAGGGCGCCCCGCTGACGAGGGGCGCCACGTTGGGGGCCTCAGCGCTTCTTCGGGCCGCCCTGCTTCGAGCGGGGAGCCTTCGTGGACCGCTCCTTCTTGGAGTGGGCCGGCTTGGACGGACGGCGGCGTGCGTCCGGTGCCGCCGCCTGCGATGACGCGCTGAGGTCGATGCGCGGAGGCGCCGGACGATGGCGCTGCTCCGCGGGTCCTGAAGGCTCGGAGGCTCCCGGCGGCTTCACCGGAAGGTCCCGGGCCTTGCGCCGCGGCTTCGGTGGACGGGCCTGTTCGTCATGTGGCGGCTTGGGCGGCCTGGGGGCTTCCGGGGGCTGGGCCTTCGCGGCCTGGGCCCTCAGCGTGTCCACCTCCTGGCGCAGCCGGATGACCTCCGCGGAGAGCTGCGCGTAGGAGTCCCGCACCAGCCCGTTGAACACGCGCTGCCGCCCCAGGGTTTCGTTGATCAACACCTGGCACGTCTTGCGGAAGGCCCACTTGGCCACGAGCACCGCCTGCCCCATGCCGCCGCGGTGCGTGTGCAGCGGCAGGGCCCGCGTCGTGTCCGCGTTCTCCTCCAGCGCGTGCATGTTGAACGTCAGCGGATCCACGCGCGGCTCCACGCCGTCCTCCGGCACCTCCGCCGGCTCCGACGTGGGCAGCCCGCGCACGCGCAGCCGCTCCTCGATGCGGGCCACCAGGGCCCCCGTGGGAATGTCCCGTCCGAGCAGCTTCATCGGTGTGTCTCCTCCACGATGCGCGCCATCTCTTCCCGGTACATCGCGACCACCTGGGGCCACGTGTGCCGTTGCGCGTAGATGCGGGCCCGCTGGCCCATGGCGTCCCGGGCCTCGCCCACCTCGCGCAGCCCCTCAATGAACGACGCCAGCCCCCGGTACACCCGGCCCGCGCCACTGCGCTCCACCTGTCCCACCAGCACGTCCGACTTCCCGTTCACCAACACCGGCGTCCCCTGCGCGAACGCCTCCAGCGTGAGCAGCGACAGGCTCTCGAACTTGGATGGCACCACCACCGCCAGCGCTCCCGCCAGCGCGTCGTGCTTGTCCTGTTCGGAAATGCGCCCCACGTGCCGCACGCCATCGCCGCTCACGTCCATGTGCGCCTCGCCCGCGAGCACCAGCTCCGGCGCGTCATTGAAGCGAGCGCGCAGCTTGCGGTGGAACTTCAACAGCTCCGGCACACCCTTGCCCGGCTCCAGCCGGCCCACGTACAGCAGGTAGCGGCCGTGCACGCCGTACTTCGCCCGGAAGCGCTCGGGCACCGCCGGCAGCGCGTCCACGCCCACGCCCACCACGCGCGCCCGCGCATGGGCCGGGTGGAAGCGCCCGATCATCTCCACCTCCTCCGGCGTGTTGCACATCAGCACGCGCGGCCGGTTGAACACGTCCCCATAGACGCCGAAGCGGATGGGCGGCTCGTCGTGCGCGGTGGGCACCACCATCGCGCGGTCCGCCACCAGCGGCACGCCCCACGCCGTGGGCGCGTAGAGGTACGTGAAGAACAGGTAGCCGTCGTACGCGTCCTGCGTGGTGGCCAGGTGGTCCAGCAGCCCGGGGGAGAGCGGGCCCTGCTCCGCCACCCACTGCTCCTCGCGCAGCCGTTCGTTGGCGTGGCCGAACAGCTTGCGCGACAGGCCGTTGAACGCGTGGATGTTGCGCGTGCGCGTCACCGGGAAGCGCAGCACCTTCACCCGGCCCACCCGGTCCTCGCCAGGAGGGAAGGTGTTCTCCCACGTCTGGTGGTTCTTCGCGGTGGTCGTCACCACCGTGATGTCCCAGTGCTGCGACAGGCGCTCCGCCACCTGCGCGGCGTGGCTCTCCGCGCCGCCCGTCACCTCGCCGTAGCGCTGCACCACCAGCGCCACGCGCGGCCGCTTCGCCGGGGCCCTGCGCGGACGGGGCGGCGGGGCCACCACGCCCTCCAGCGCGCGCGTGAACGACACCTGCGCGGCGGTGGGGGAGAAGTGCTGGAGCCTGCGCGTCTGGCCGTCGAGCACCGCCTGGCGCAGGTCGCGGTCCTCGGTCAGGTCCACCGCCAGCTCCGCGAGGAACGCGTAGCGCTTCTGGTCGAACGCGATGCCCGCCCCGCCCAGCGTCTCCGGCACCGCCGCCGCCGCGTACGCGAGCACCGGCACTTCGGAGGCCATGGCCTCGATGATGGGCACGCTGAAGCCCTCGTGCTCGCTCATGGAGACGAACACGTCCGCGGAGCGGTACACGGCCACCAGCTGCGGATGCGTCAGGCGCCCCAGGAAGTGCACGCCGCGCAGGTCCTTCATCTCGCGCTGGAGCAGCTTGAAGTAGCGGCTGCCCGGCTCGTAGCCGCCGACAATCAGCAGGCGCGCCTGGGGACGGATGCGCAACAGCTCGCGGTGCAGCGCGAGCAGGTCCTCGAAGCGCTTGTGCGGCATCACCCGGCTCACCGACACCAGGGTGGGGCCGGGCCCGGCCAGCTTCTTCAGCTGCTTCTTGTCCGCCACGGACGCGGCGAAGCGCTCCTTTTCGATGAAGAGCTGCACCGTGTGCACGTTGCGGTGGCCCGCGACGCGCAGCTCCGCGCCGTTGAAGTCCGAGTCCCCGATGGACACGTCCAGGAACGGCGCCATGGCCGCCACCTGCGCGCGGCCCGCCACCAGCGCGTGCTCCAGCGGCGTGTCCCGGTAGAAGCGCGCGGGGCTGATGTTGTGGAACACCACGCCGCGCTTGCAGTCCATGTGCATCAGCCGCCCGGCCAGCGGTGACGCGATGCCGTGGTGGTACAGCACCAGGTCATCCGGCTTCGGCTTCAGCGTGAAGACGTGGCGGGCCAGGCCCTGCAGCCCGCTGGCGACGTCCTCCGCGTAGATGTCCCCCGCATGCCCCATGCGGCGCAGCAGGAGTTGCATGTGCAGCGCGGCCTGACCGGAGGCGTCACCGGGGCCGAAGCTTGGGATCAGCTGATGGACCGCCATGGGGGGCCGTGTGTACCACACGGGCATGGTATGAGGCGGCCCGTGTCGACCCCCGGACCCATCGCCTTCGACGCCACCCTGTGGGACGAGCCCACCACCGGCATCGGCCTCTACACCCGCTGCCTCGCAGAGGCGCTCGAGGCCCAGGGCGTCCCCCTGGTCCGCATGGGCGCGCGCAGGTCCGGCGAACACCCGCGCGGCGTCCAGAAGCGAACGCCGTGGACGCTGGCCACGTTGCCCAAGCTGCTCAAGGCCTCACCGCCGGCCGTCTACCACGCGCTCAGCAACTTCAACCTGCCGCTGCGGCGCACGCCGGGCACCGCCTACGTGCTCACCGTGCACGACCTGGTGCCGTTGGATTTGCCGCACACCGTCTCCGCGCCGTACCGCTGGCAGTTCCGGCTGTGGCTCGCGCGCAGCCTGATGCTCGCGGACCGGCTGGTGTGCATCAGTGAATCCACGCGCCAGGACCTGGTGCGCCGCTTCCCCCAGGTGGAGCCGCGCACCGTGGTGGTGCACAACGGCGTGGACCACGTGAATGCGCCCGCGCTGGACGCGGCCGGCGAGGACTTCCTCCACGCGCTCAACCTGCCGAAGGACTACGTGCTGTACGCGGGCTCGCTCGACGTGCGCAAGAACGTGGGCCTGGTGCTGGAAGCGCAGGAGCGGCTGCGGGCGCAGGGCCGGCCCTTCACGCTCGTGCTCGCGGGGCAGGCCTGGTACGGCTCCGGGCCGGTGGAGACGCGCATCGCCCAGCTGCGCTCGGAGGGGCTGGACGTGCGAGCCCTGGGTTACCAGCCCCCCGCCATCTTCTACGCGCTGATGCGCCGCGCGGCGCTGTTCGTCTTCCCCTCGCGCTACGAGGGCTTCGGCCTGCCGCCCCTGGAGGCCATGCGCCTGGGCACGCCCACGGTGGTGTCCACGGCGGGCTCGCTGCCGGAGGTGTGCGGCGGTGCCGCGCCCGCGGTGGATCCGGACGACGCGGAAGGATTGGCCGCGGTCATCGACCGGCTCTTGCGTTCGCCCGGAGAGCGCCGCGCGCTGTCGGAGGCGGGCCAGCGTCAGGCCTCGAGGTTCACCTGGGCCCGCGCCGCGGAAGGGACGCGGGCCGCCTACGATGCGGCGCTGCGCCACCGGTAGGCATTCAACCGGCCCGGGAAGGGCCCCCTGGAGGAACATGCGACAGCTCGTGTGGAGTGGAATCGTCTGCGGAATGCTGCTCGGGTGCGCGGGGTCGAACGCGGCCCGCAAGGAGGAGGCGCAGGAGCCTGCCCCCACGACGACACAGCAAGAAGC
>NZ_RAWL01000392.1:0-8061 GCF_003668885.1 Corallococcus sp. AB049A
CTTCTTGTGCTCCGGCCACGCGCGCCGGAGCCAGCCCTTCGTCACGGGACGCGACCGCAGGAGCGCCAGCACCTCGGGAGACCCGGGCTGGAGCGCCAGCGCGGCGTTGAGACACCGCGCGGCCCGTGCGCCCCGCCCCGAGGCAAGCAGCTCTCGGCCTTCGCCCAACAGCCGTTGGAAACCGTCCTCGCGCCAGCGGGCCACACAGGCCTCCGGGGCCTGGAAGAAGGCACGGGCTGCTTCCGCGGGAGCACCGACCCATGGCCGCAGCACGGCCTCCATTTCCTGTACCAGCGCCGCGCCATCCACGGGCCGGTCGCGCGCATCCCGGGCAAGACACCGCGCGACCAGGGCGCCCAGGGGAGCGGGAGTGCCTGGAGCGGCATCCACCAGGGATGGCGCATCGCGGGTCATCACCGAGACCGCCAGCCGGGCACTGCCCTCCCCTGCATGCGGCGTCGCCCCTGTACTCAGCTCGAACATCACGACGCCCACCGCGTAGACATCGGACGCCGGGGACCAGGCGCCGGTGTCGATGCGCTCGGGAGCCATGTACGCCAGCGAGCCAATGATGGCGCCGGTGCTCGTCAGCCGGGCCCGGTCCGCCAGCGCGGCGATGCCGAAGTCCGCGAGCTTCAGTGGCCCGCCGTGAGCCACGAGCACGTTCTCCGGCTTCACGTCCCGGTGCACCACGCCGCGAGCGTGCGCCGCCTCCAGCGCGCGGGCCAGCTCCCATCCCAGGAGCGCGACGGCCTCCGGTGGCAGGGGCGCCAGACGCAGCGCCCATCCACGCAGGTTCTCCCCCTGCACCCACTCGCAGACGAGGAACGGGCCGCGCACGGCGTCTTCGCCAAGGTCATGCACCGCCAGCACGTTGGGGTGCTGGAGCGAGGCCACCACCTCCGCCTCCTGACGGAAGCGCTCGGTGAAGCGGGCGTCCATGCCCGGATGCAGCACCTTCACGGCCACGCGGCGGGACAGCCGCAGGTCGAGGGCGAGGTAGACCGTCGCCATTCCGCCCCGCCCCAACTCCTGCTCCAACTGGTAGCGGCCGGCCAGCAGTTCGCCCGTCATCGCGCGCGCAGTCTAGGGAGCGCGATCCGCGCAATCAAACCCCCGGTCCCGCTCACGGCTGGCACGCCCGGAGGGTGGTCCCGGGAATCTGCGCACAGGAGCCAGCCCCCCCATCGGGACACTCCGCATCCGACCTGCAGGGCAGGCGGCACTTCTTCCCATCTCCGAAGTCCGCGCAGAAGCCGCACCGGGTGCAGTCCATGGACGACGCACAGTAGCTGCCCAGGTTGGCGGGAGTCAGGCCGTCACAGGTCTCGACGCACGTGGCCTCGGGTCCGCACTGGTAGCCCAGGGGGCACCCCCGCTCACAGCTTTTGACACAGTGCCCTCCCATGCATCTCGCGTTGCTGGAACAGTCGAAGCTGGCGGAACAGGGTTCCGTGAGCCGGGGACCGTCCTCGCACTCGTTGTAGAGGTCATGGCAGCGCTGGTCCTCGGGACACTCCCGGTCGGAGGCACAAGCACTCGAGCAGGCGGCTTCGGAACACCCCGCGTCCGGCGCCTCACGGACCTGGATGTCGAGCGGACAGCCCGGGCCCACGAGCAGCACCAGGACAATGAGCGGGAACAGGCGGCGCATGGGCTTCAGTCCTCCTCCCGCAGCCAGAACCATTCTTCATTGGAATGGAGCGCCCCTCGCAGGAACTCCGAGAAGGAGCCCGCGATCCGCCGGTTGTAGGCAGGGTCCGGAAACGCTTCGCGGTAGCCATCCCGGATGGAGTACCGCTCTCCCTCCTGCAGGCTCACATCGACAAAGATGTAATTGGTATCCCGAACCTCACAGAGCGCGTACCAGGATGCGGGACCCGCCTTGTCCGTATCGTCCTTGAGAAGGACGACGCGAGCGCGGCGAATCTTCGCCAGCGGGTAAAAGTTGAAAGCGGGGTCGACGCGATCGAAGAGCTTCGCGCCATCGCAATGCAGGTAGAAGGCACGGAGGTCCGGATCCAGGCGCCATCCGACTCTCTGCTCGAAGGCATCGATCTCCGCTGGAGTCGCGGGTGGGTTCGGGAAGTGGAGCCGCGATACATCCTCCAGCAGCGCCGACATGACTTCGGGATTACTCACCATAGGGGTGGTCCACTCCCACTCGCGTCCATGGAGGCTGGTTCGCGTAGCACTGGTTGTAGGGACCCAGAAGATCTTCGTGAAGGTCCTGGGGGAACGGCAGGAGATTGTCCCAGTCAGTAGGGTTGCCGCCATGTTGGAGGTCGCGGATGTGATGGCCCTGGTAGGGCTTTCCGTCGGCTTCCGTCGGCCAGTCACCGAACCGCCGGGACCATTCCTCCCGGAATCCCTTTCGAGCCTTGTTCCAACGATTGCGAGCCGCTTCGTTCTGGACGGGCGTCAATGCGCCGTAGTTGCAGCAGCAGTGCGCCATCCCGAATCGGCTCCCGGCCTGCACCAGCGTGCCCTGGAAATCCATCTTCACGTCCGCCAGCCACATACACCCCTGAAGGACGTGGCCCCTTCCCGCGCACTTCTCCTGGCAATAGGTCATGAGCTGGGCGCTGCATTGCCACGGCCCATAATAGATGACGGTCCGGAACTGCCCTCCGCCTGGCACGTTCATGAGAGGTCCCCGCCACATCCGAACCCCAGCGGGGCTGGGTGACAGCGGTGCCTCGGCACAACCCATGGTCACCGCAAGAACGGCAAGCAGCCGCCATAGTGAAACACGCATACGCATGTGGGCCTCTCAGTCCTCCTCCCCCAGGTAGCGGAACACGGAGCGCAGGCCGATGCCCAGGGCCCGCGCCGCCTCCTTCTTGCTGCCTCCACTGCGCGCGATGGCTTCGCGCACGTAGCGCAGCACGAACGCGTCGCGCGCCTCGTCCAGCGGCACCAGCGGCGCGGTGTCCGCCCCCAGGTCCAGGTCCTCGACGCCGATGAGCTCGCCCGAAGCGAGGATGGCCGCGCGCCGCACGCGGGACACCAGCTCCCGGACGTTGCCCGGAAAGGGATGTCCGCGCAGGGCCTCCGCCGCCTTCTGCGTGAAGCCCCGAGCCCGCGCCCCCTGCTGCTTCAGGACATGGTGCGCGATGAGCAGCACGTCCTCGCCGCGCTCCCGCAGCGCGGGCACCTCCAGGCGCACCTCGTCCAGGCGGAAGAGCAGGTCCTCGCGGAAGCCGCCCCGGGCGACGAGCGCCTTCAACGGCTGATGCGTGGCCGCGACCACGCGCATGTCGACCTTGCGAGGACGGTGCTCCCCCAGCCGCGTCACCTCGTGCTCCTGGACGACGCGCAGCAGGCGCGACTGGAGCGCCAGCGGCATGTCTCCAATCTCATCCAGGAAGAGCGTGCCCCCATCCGCCGCCTCCACCAGGCCCGCACGGTCGGAGGTCGCGCCGGAGAACGCCCCGCGAACGTGGCCGAACAGCTCGCGCTCGATGAGGGATTCCGGAAGCGCCGCGCAGTTGATGGCCACCAGCCGGCCCCGCCGTCCACTGCGCCGGTGCAGCGCGCGCGCCACCTCCTCCTTGCCCGTGCCCGTCTCCCCCTGGATGAGCACGTGCAGGGACGTGGGCCCCAGGCGCTCAATCTGACGGTAGAGGTGCCGCATGGCCGGGGACTCACCGATGAGCCCTTCGAACGTGGCCGCGGCGATGCGCTGCGTGAGGCTGTCCACCTGCACGCGCAGCTCGGTCAGCTCGCGCGACGTGGCCAGCAGCAGCGCCGCGAGCGACGACAGCGCCATGGCCTCCTCCAGCTCACGAGGCGAAAACGGAGGACTGCCCAACCGCCGCCCCAGGTACACCGCGCACAGCGGCGCGGAGGCCGCGCGAAGCGGCAGCACCAGGGCGGAGGTGAGCCGCAGTGCCAGCACACTGGGAGCCCCCGCGAGCGCCGCCTCCGCCGCGACGTCCGGCACCAGCACCGGAGCCCCCGAGCCCACGACCTGATCCACGAGGCTGTCCACCACCACCGAAGCCGGCACGGACCCCGTGGCCCCCAGCACCTGCCGCCGGTCGCCCTCCACCGACACCAGGAACCCCACGTCCGCGGAAGTGACCTCCGCGATTCCCCGCAGCGCCGCCTCCAGCAGCTCCGACGCGGGCCGCTGCACGAGCAGCCGCGAAGCGAAGTCCGTCAGCACGCCCAGCAGGCGGGACGGCGGCGCCGAAGTCTCCAGCCGGACCGGGGCGTCGGAGGCCGTCAGCGTGAGCACGGCCTTGCCGACGCTGAACGAGTCCCCCGGCTCCAGCGGTGAAAGCTCCACCCGCTTGCCCCGCACCCGGACATCGCAGTCCGCACTGGCGGCGGACACCGTCCACCCGCGCGCGTCGCGGAACAGCAGCGCATGGCTGCCCTTCACGCCGGGCGCGGAGAGGACGACGTCGCACGCGGGCTCCGAGCCCACGGACACCACCGGCTTCTCCAGCGCGAAGGAACGTCCGTCCGGAAGGGTCAGGAAGAAGCGCATGCGGCGGAGGGGTTCCTCACTCCTTCGTGAGGTCGTAGACCTCCTGGATGTTGTGGAGCGTCTGGACGAAGTCCAGCTTCAGGTCCTGGAGGATGCCGTTGCGCAGGTCGAACACCCACGAGTGCACGATGGGGAAGCCCCGCGTCAGGTAGGACTTCTGCACGGCCGCCGTCTTGATGATGTTGATGCTCTGCTCCAGGACGTTGAGCTCCACCAGCCGCTCGTAGCGCTTCGTCTCGTCCGCGATGCCGTCCAGCTCCTGCTTGTGGAAGCGGTACACGTCCCGGATGTTGCGCAGCCAGGGGTTCAGGATGCCCAGGTCCTTGGGCTGCATCGCCGCGCGCACGCCGCCGCAGCCGTAGTGGCCGCAGACGATGATGTGCTTCACGTCCAGCTGCCGGACGGCGTAGTTGATGACCGACATCACGTTGAGGTCGACGTTGTTGACCAGGTTGGCGACGTTGCGGTGAACGAAGACGTCACCCGGCGCCAGGCCCATGATCTGATTCGCCGGCACGCGGCTGTCCGAACATCCGATGTAGAGGAAGTCCGGCTGCTGCGACACCGACAGCTTGTTGAAGAATTCCGGATCGGCGCGGAGCTGCTCCTCCGCCCAGGCCTTGTTGTTCTCGAAGATCTTGTCGTAGGGCGTCACGGCCGGGACGCTCGCACGGGAAGCCCCCTCCGTCGAGCAGTCCGTACGCGAGAGTGTTCACGCGCGTCCACGAAGCATCCAGTCCCAGTACAGCCGCGGCAGCCCGTACTTCTTGAGCAGCCACAGGTCCCGGCGCTCCACGAAGGTGTTGATGAACGGCAGGCTCGGCGCGGGCCGGCCCTCGTAGTCGAACTCCGCCAGCAGCATCCGCCCATAGCCCGTCACCAGCGGACAGGACGCATAGCCGTCGTAGCGGGCCGTGGGCTCGCGCCCCTCCATCACCGCCACCAGGTTCTCCACCAGGACGGGCGCCTCCGCGCGGACGGCGGCGCCGGTGCGGGACGTGGGCAGGTCGCTCGCGTCTCCAATGGCGAAGACGTTCGGATGATCCGGGTGCTGGAGCGTGTGCTTGTGCGCCTTGACCCAGCCCGTGTTCGGGCCGTCCGGGTGCGCCAGCGCGCTGCGCTTGATGAAGTCCGGCGCGCTCTGCGGCGGCGTGACGTGCAGCAGATCATACCCGACCGTCACCTGCTCCCGGCGCCCGTCGCGCATCACCGCGAAGACGGCCTCGCGGGTGGCCGCGCGCACCTCGACAAGGTCATGCCCGAAGTGCGTCTGGATGCCGTAGCGGTCCACGACGCCCTCCAGCACCCGGGCGAAGGGCTGTACGGAGAAGAGGGTTTTGGCACCCGAACCGAAGATGACGCGCGACTTGCCCGCGAGCCCGCTGCGGCGCAGGTGGTCCGCCACCAGGTACATGATCTTCTGCGGCGCCCCCGCGCACTTCACCGGCGTGGCCGGGTGGGTGAACAGGGCCGTGCCGCCCCGGAACGCCCGCACCATCTCCCACGTCTTCGGCGCCAGCCGGAAGTCGTAGTTGCTGGACACGAACGGCGTCTCCAGCGCCTCGCGCAGGCCGCGCACCTTGTCCCAGTCCAGCTGGATGCCCGGAGCGACGACGAGGAAGTCGTACGTCACCCGGGTGCCAGCGCGCGTGAGCACCCGCTGGCGCACGGGGTCCACCTCCTCCGCGCGGTCCTGGATCCACCGCGTGCCCTTCGGGATGTAGTCCGCCTCCGGCCGCACGGAGCTCGCGATGTCCGCGGCGCCCGCGCCCACCAGCGTCCACAGCGGCTGATAGTAGTGCTGCGCGGAGGGCTCCAGGACGGCGACCCCCTGCACGCCCTTGCGCTTGAGCCGCGCCGCGACCGTGAGCCCCGCGGTGCCACCGCCGATGATCAGCACCCGGTGGTGCTCGGAGGAGGCCGAGGGTTTGAGGGGAAGGGACGCCTCACGATATGCGGCCTGGGACGCGGACATGGACGGCCTCCGGGAGGCACCCGCGCCTGTCATTGACGCGGGCGGCGAGCCTGCGCGCCCTTGGAGCCGCGTGACACCTGTCCTCCGAGGCGACCTCCGCGTCGCCGGGTCCACACTTGCAAAGGGACTCAGGGACGCCGTAAGCCCCGCATGGCCCCATGGAGTCTGGAGACCTCGACATGCTCTTCCGCCAGCTCTTCGACTCCGAGTCCTCGACGTACACGTACCTCGTGGGTGACGCGTCCACGCGCCAGGCCGTGCTCATCGACCCGGTGCTGGAGCAGGTGGAGCGCGACCTGAAGCTCGTCGGGGAGCTGGGGCTCGTGCTCACCCACGTCTTCGACACGCACGTGCACGCGGACCACGTCACCGCGTCCGGCACGCTGCGGGAGCGCACGCACTGCCAGGTGGTGGCCGGAGCGGGCGGGGCCGAGTGCGCCGACCTCCAGGTGCGCCACGGCGACACGGTGCACGTGGGCCCGTGCGCCTTCCAGGTGCTCGCCACGCCGGGCCACACGGACGACAGCGTGAGCTACCTGCTGGGCGACCGCGTCTTCACCGGGGATGCCCTGATGGTGCGGGGCAACGGCCGCACCGACTTCCAGAACGGGAGCGCGGGCCAGCTCTACGACTCCATCACCCGCGTCCTCTTCCAGCTCCCGGACGCGACGCTCGTCTATCCCGGGCACGACTACCACGGGCACACGTCCACGAGCATCGGCGAGGAGAAGCGCCACAACCCGCGGCTCGCGGGCAGGAGCCGCGAGGAGTTCATCCGCGTGATGGCCGGGCTCAACCTGCCCCGGCCCAGGAAGATCGACGTCGCCGTCCCGGCCAACCGCGCCTGTGGACGGACGCAGCCTTCGGAGGCCTGAGTCAGGCCGGCTTCGCCAGCTCCGCGTCAATGGCCTGCACCAGCCGCGGATCCTCCGCCGTCACGTCCGGCGCGAAGCGGCCCACCACGCGGCCATCCCGGCTGATGAGGAACTTCTCGAAGTTCCACTGCACCTCCGGCTTCGGGTTGGCCTCGATGCCGTAGCCCTTGAGGTTCGCGCGCATGGGCCCCTCGCCCGTGGCCTCCGGGATGGCGCCCGTGAGCGCGTGGTAGAGCGGGTGCTTGTCCTGCCCCACCACGGAGATCTTCGAGTACAGCGGGAAGGTCACGTCGTACTTCAGCGTGCAGAACTGCTGGATCTCCGCCTCGCTGCCCGGCTCCTGTCCCAGGAAGTTGTTCGCGGGGAAGCCCAGCACCTCCAGGCCCTTGCCCTGCCGGCTCGCGTAGAGCTTCTGCAGGCCTTCGTACTGGGGCGTCAGGCCACACTTGGAGGCCACGTTCACCACCAGCAGGACCTTGCCCTTGTGCTGACCGAGCGTGCGGGAAGCGCCATCAATGCCGGTGAGGGGGATGTCGTAGAGGTTCTGGCTCATGGTCAGGCTCGGTCTCCGTGCGAGGGGGCGGCCACTGTAGCTCAGGCAAAGTGCCAGCCCCGGTGTGGTGATTTGCGGCGGTCCCAGTCCGTAACAGGGCGCGGACCCTCCGGGGGAACGGCTGGCCCGGGCCTTGCGTTGTGTGGACTCCCTCCCACCC
>NZ_RAWL01000393.1:0-8061 GCF_003668885.1 Corallococcus sp. AB049A
TCGTAGTCGTTGCTGGGGTTCTCCGCGTCCCCCCACTGCCCCACGTTCGTCTGACAGGAGTCGACGCGCGGCGCGGCGGTGATCTTCGGCAGGTCCTTGTACGCCCGGTTCGGACGGCCCACGCTGTCGATGAAGTAGTACTCGCCGTCGAAGCTGTGCCACTTGCTCCGGTCCGTCGACGGGAAGAACTTCGGGCAGTCGCTGATCAGCTCCGCGGTGACGTTCCCGTGGGCCACGTACCCGATGCCGTAGGGCGCCAGCGCCTCCCGGATCTCCTCCTCCGTGTGACTGTCGAAGAAGTCCATGAGGCCGGTGGGGCCCCCGAAGTCCTGCTCCAACTGACCGGCGACGTCTTCCCCGCCCAGGTCCTCGACGCCGCAGCCACCGAGCCACAGCCCCACCACCGCGATTGAGACCTTGTTCAGCATGCGCATGCACCCCGCTCCTTTTCGCGGTCTCGATTATCAATAAAACGAGAAACACACGAGAAGAATGCGACAGCCGTTTTGCATGAAATCTGTCACAGCCCTCCCGGGCCCCTGAGTGCTCGAGCGGCTGTGTGCCATTGACACGCAGGGAGATGGAACGAAGGTTCCAGAATGGACTCGACAGGCGAGTGCCCCTTCATCTCCACCGGGCAGCTTCCACCGGCGCAGCGCGTCCAGGCGTTGATGGACGAGGCGTACCAGCGCTACCAGGGGAACACGGAGGGAGCGTGCTCCCAGGTCTACCCTGCCCTGGCGCGGGTGGATCCCCGGCTCTTCGGCGCGTGCCTGGTGGACACCGACGGCGGCGGCCATGGGGCCGGGGACGTGGACCATCCCTTCTCCATCATGAGCGTCTCCAAGCCGTTCCTCTTCGCGCTCGTCTGCCAGGCCCTGGGCCCCGACGTGGCCCGGCGCAAGCTGGGGGTCAACGGCACGGGCCTGCCCTTCAACTCGGCCATGGCCATCGACCAGAGCCCGGACGGACGCACGAACCCCATGGTGAACGCGGGCGCGCTGGCGACCACGGGCCTCGTTCCCGGCAGCAGCCCCGAGGCCCGGTGGACGTTCATCCATGAGGGGTTGTCACGCTTCGCCGGACGCACGCTCGCGCTCGACGAGGAGGTGTATGCCTCCGCGAGGCGGACCCACCATCGCAATCAGGGGCTCGCCTTCCTGCTGCACGGTCTGGGCTGCCTGGAGGCGGATCCCGTCCTCACGACGGAGCTCTACACCCGCCAGTGCTCCCTGGCCGTGACCGCCAGGGAGCTCGCCGTGATGGGAGCGACCCTGGCGGACGGCGGCGTCAACCCGCTCACCGGCACGCGCGTCGTGGACGAGGAGGTCTGTCATTACACGCTCGCGGTGATGGCCACCGCGGGCATGTATGAAACCTCCGGGGACTGGCTCTACGACGTGGGCGTGCCGGGCAAGAGTGGCATTGGAGGCGGCATCGTCGCCGTCGCGCCGGGAAAGGGCGGGCTGGGCACCTTCGCCCCGCTGCTCGACCCGGCGGGAAACAGCGTCAAGGGACAGCTCGCCGCGAGGTTCCTGGCCCCGCGGCTGGGATTGAGCCTGTTCAGGTCGCGGCCCCCGTCATGGCCGCGACCTGCAAGGTGACACGAAGGCTCGTTTCAGCGCCCTTCGTCAGCGGCAGAGGTAGTTGTTACTCCACTGCTGGGGATCCGAGGGCTCGTACCACGAGGTGCACGTCCTTCCCGGAATCGGCCCCTGCTCGGACCACTCGAAGACGAGCGGTGAGTTCTGGGGCAGGCAGATGAAGTTGTCGTGCCATGCCGTCTGGGCAGGCTCCGTGCTCTCCGTGACCTGCGTGCAGCGCATCCCCGCGGGCGGGGTGCCCACGGAGCTCCACTGCATGCCGATGTCCCGGTTGGAGCAGAGGTAGTTGTCGAGCCAGCCTCCCGCCGCATCGCTCCCCTCGCTGACGGAGGTGCACACCTGCCCCGCCAGCGGGCCCAGTACGGAGAACTGGAGCACCAGCGGCTCCTCCCGGTAGCAGAGGTGGTTGTCGGCCCAGGTCGCCGGGTCCTCCGGCTCGTTGATTTGCGCGCAGGTCAGCCCCGGGAGGGGCCCGCCCTGGGACCAGGAGAACATCGCGTCGGCCGCGGGCGGCACGCAGAGGTAGTTGTCCGTCCACGTCGTCGAGGCCGCCTCCGCGTCCTCGCCAACCTGCGTGCAGCGCATGCCGGCGATGGGGCCAGCCATGCCCCAGCGCATGCCGATGTCCTTGTTCGCGCAGAGGTAGTTGTCGTCCCAGCCGTGCGCGGCGTCGAGCGGCTCATTCATCTGCGTGCACGCCATGCCGCCGATGGGGCCCTTCGCGCTGAAGCGCAGCTTCAGCGGCTCGTCGTAGCAGAGGTAGTTGTCGCCCCAGGAGTGGACGTCTTGCGAGTCGCTGAAGCGGACGCACGCCTTGCCGAAGCGGGGACCCGCCATGGACCAGGTGAACTGGAGCGGAGAGCTGTTCGGGACACAGAGATAGTTGTCGCCCCACGCGTTCTCGGGAGGCTCCGCGCCCTCGACGATGGCGGTGCAGCGCATGCCGGCCACCGGCCCGGTGAAGCTCCAGACAAAGCCCCGGTCCTGCGGAGCGCACAGGTAGTTGTCCGCCCAGATCCCGCCGGGGTGCGTGGGCTCCTGGGTGTTGACGCAGACCATGCCGGGGATGGGGCCGTGGTCACTGAAGGCGAGCCCCTCGAAGCCCTGTGTGACGACAGGCCCCGCGTTGCGGAGTGTCACGAGGAAGGCCTCCAGGGCGTCCAGCTCATGCGCCGACAGCGCGAGCGGGCGCAACTCCGGGTCCACCACGCGCAGGCCGTCACGCACGCGTCCCGGCGGATTGCCCCCGCGGTTGTAGAAGTCCAGCACCTGGCGCAGCGTGGCGTGGCTGCCGTCGTGGAAGTACGGCGCGGTGGTGGCCACCTCCCAGAGGGTGGGCGTCTTGAAGGCGCCCGGCGTGGCGGCCACGCCCGTGTCGTGGGCGAGTTCGTCCGTGAGGTTGGAGCCCACGTGGCAGGCACTGCACCGCGCCTTGCCCTCGAAGAGCTCCTTGCCCAGCTGGATGAGCTCCGGCCGGTGCAGGGTGCCCTGTCCGTCCACCATGGGCTTGCCGGAGGCGATGACCGCCTCGCCCAGCGAGTCCACGCTGATCTGCACCAACTGGTAGGCCGTGAGCGCCTGCTCCAGGTGGGTGCGGGTGACGGGCGTGTTGCCGTAGACGGCCGCGAAGCCCTGGCGCAGCGACACCTGGTCCGCGCCGGCGTTGATGCGCTCCAGGATCTTGTCCAGGTTCCCGTTCAGCTCGCGCGGGTCCACCACCGGCTCCAGCGCCAGGTCGTTCAGGTCCTGCGAGCGGCGGGCGAAGAACTGGTTGGTGCCGAAGACGCGGTTGACCACCGTGGGCACGTTGAGCGGCACCGGCTGCACGCCCCGCGCCGTCGTGCGCCCATCCATGAAGGCCTTGTCCGGATGGTGGCAGGTGGCACACGACAGGAGCTCGCCCGTGCACGGCTGGGTCGCGCCCGTGCAGTCCTGGGCCTGGCTGACGCCCGCGGCATTGGTTGACAGCACCGGCGACTTGAACAGCGCCTCTCCCACCGCGACGAGCTGGCGGAACGCAGCCGCCTGCCCCGGCTGGAGGAAGGGACTGAAGGACGCGGGCACGCGCAGGTCTTCCTTGCGGACGAAGCGGGGGAAGCCGTTCGGCTTCAGGCTCAGCCCTCGCGGGTTGGTGGTGCTGAAGTAGCCCGCGAGGAGCGTCTCGGCCTGGGTCGGCGTGAGGAAGTCCTGCCGGCCGGAGAAGGCCCCCGCCGACGCAGCGAGCTCCTCGAAGGGCACCGCGGCCGAATGGAACATCAGCTCGTCCATGAAGAGCACCTCGCCGGAGGGGCAGTTCGTGCACACCCCCGAGGGCCCCACCTTCATGATCTCCCCCGAGCCGGCCTCGGCCGTGCCGGTGAGGATGGCACCGGCCTCCAGCGGGAGCGAGTGGACCACCGCTCCATTCACCATCAGGAAGACGCGGCCCTCGTCCGGGGCAACGCGCAGCGCCACGTGACGCCAGCCCACCGCCTGGGTCGCGACGGAGGCGGTCAACGGGAAGAAGGGCAGACTGTTCGGGGCCACCAGCGTCAGCGTGTGCGCGCCCGTGGTGGGGGAGACGTAGTTGACTTCCGCCAGGAGCACGCCGCTCTGGAGGTACAGCCTCCACAGGCCGTGGTGCCGGGCCAGGGTCATGCTCATCGCGGAGGGGTCGGACAGCATCAGGAAGGCCACCTCGGCGGTGAAGCCGCTGCTGAAGTCCTGTCCCGCGAGGCAGCCCTTGTTGCGGCGGCAGGCCGGAGCATCCACGGCGTTGACCGCCACGGAGACGGAGCCGGTCGCATCCATGCTGATGGCGGTGCCCCGGAAGCCGGACAGGTACCGCTCGTCCTGCTGCGCTCCGTAGACCTCGCCCACGAAGCGCGCCCCGTTCTGGAGCCGGCCCACATAGGGATGGATGTTTGGCGGAGTCGCGATGTTCGTCTCCGGGAAGTCGGTGTTGCTGGAGATGTCCTGCGTGAGCTTGTGCGCGCGCAGGACGGGCGGCGTGAGCTTCGACGCCGCGACCTCATAGAACATCTCGTTCATCGGCAGGTGCAGCAGGCAGTTGGGGCTGATGCTGCAGGAGAACGACGTCTCCCAGTACTGCATGTTCGTCGCCTTGGGCGTGTTCACCTCGGGGATGAGCCCCAGGCTCACGTACTGGGTGCGCGCGGCGTCGAGAAGGCCCTCGCTCTGCGTCATGAACTGGAAGAGCGGCCACTGGCGATGGATGGGCAGGGAGCTGCCCTGCGGTGCGCGGTTCTCCGCCCAGAACCCCGTCGCCGTGTTGAGGAACATGGGAGAGAAGGGCCGATGGACAAACGCATCCACCGCCGGAGGCGGCGTCATCAGTTGCTGCGGATTGAAGCGCCGGAAGTTGATGGTGCTGTCGAGCCGGCGAATCATCCAGCCCGTGTGCTGGCCGAAGGCGTAGAACTGCATGCCCGTGCCGCTCTCGTAGCTCTGGGCGAGGTCCAGGTCGGCGTCAGCCAGGTCGCCGTGAATGGCCACGTTGGGGCGGCAGAAGACGTCAGTGCCTTCTGGCGTGATCCACGTGTAGCCGCAATAGGTGTCCGAGGGACGGGAGCCGTCCGCGAGGAAGAAGGGACGCGCGGCGAGCGGGTACACGCGCGCGAAGTCTTCGTATTGCGTGGCCGTACAGGTCGGCTGTCCGGTGGTGGGATTGAGGTGGCGGCAGATGCTCCGCACGCCCTCCACGTCGTTGGCCACGTCGTCGAAGAGGTTGAAGAAACTCCGCTGGACGGTCCAGGTGTCCGGATTCCAGGGGGTCTCGTTGTACGTCCAGATGCCGCGCTGGGCGGACACCAGCCTTGCGTCCGCGGTGACACTGGCCTCGAGCGCGTAGAGATAGGCCGGCCCTCCCGCCTTGGCCGGACTGATGGAGATGTGGACGTCGCTGGTGAACTGGGCGGAGACGACGTTGGGAGCGGCGGCCCGCGCCACGGTGCCGGTCGTCGTGTCGGGGCGACGCGCATCCACCACCACGACCGCCTCCGCCTGGGTCAGGACCATGGCGCCCGTGCCATTGGGCTGGCCGTCCGGCTTGCCCTGCTCCGACAGATAGGGCTGGAAGTAGATGAGCCGGTAGCACTCGAACGGGCCGCCCGGGGCCACGACCGCGTCGCGCGTCGAGGGCGTGGCGTTGAGGCAGTCCGCCGCGGCATTGACCGGGAAGGGCTTGCCCGAGGGGGAGTACCGGGGATCCAGCGCGAGCGCGCCCTGCCCCGGCAGGTCGAAGGGCCTCAGGTAGGAGGTGGGCCCAAGCACGGCATCGGGGCTTGGGTTCTGGGGATCCACGAGCGTGATGTTTCGGCGGATGAGCGGAGGGAGCGCCAGATCCACGGTGCTGCCATGGGCCATGGACGTCTGGAAGATGGGCGCCCCCAGTGCAGTGACCTCCATGATGGGGTCGGCCAGGGCGGTGAACCGGGCACGCCACACGCCCTCCGCCACTGGATAAACCCGGACGCCGAGCCTTCCATCCGGAGTCAGCAGCAGCGGATCGAACTGCTGCGTGACGAGCGCGTTGCGCAGGGAGATGGAGCCAGGGCTGGTGATGGGGGCGCCCGTCAGGGGCGCCGTGCCTTCCGCCAGCTGCTCCTCGGGACGTTCCTGCCCCTCCTCCGTACATCCAGGCATGACGGCACATGCAACGACGAGCGGCACGAGTGCCGCCCACGAGCTTCCACTTCTCATATGGGACTTCCCCCTCAAGGGGAGCCCCTTGGCCAGCCCCCCGTAATGACACACACGTCTCGGAACGTGCGCGCCTGATTGCCTTGAATGTGTGGAAAGGATCCCCTGTAAAGCAGGGGCAGCCCTTCACGGTCGTGGATGCAAGCAGCCCTGAAGGCACACTCCTCCGGAGAGGAATCGGGCCTCGGGGTCGACTCGAATGAAGGGGAGCTACAGCGACAACAGGGCCAGACCAGTACCAGAGTTCAAGGAGTTTGCAAACCCTGTGTGCTGGGCACCTTCTTGACGCTGCTCGACCCGGTGGGGAACGGCGTCAAGAGATTGAGCCAGCCCAGGTCGCGGCCTCCGTCATGGCCGCGACCCAAGGCTTTGCCGCCTGTTGCGTCAGCGATTACCAGCTTCCGTCGTAACCGGTGCCGGTCCGGAGGGTCAGGTAGGTCTCGTCGCAGCGGTGATCGATGTTGCCATTCGCATCGTAGTCGCACTCATAGACGCCACTGCCGATGTAATAGCTGTGACCGCCCGCCGCCAGGTTGGCGCTGCGGTTGGTCCTCATCGAGGTGTTGTACTTGTAGTCGTAGAACGTGGAGAGGTAGTTGAGCTGGATGGCGGAGCTCAGGTTGACGGGGATGCTCCGGGCGCGGTCGGCCCAGAAGGTGGCGTAGTACGCCGTCTCCACGTGGACGTAATAGGTGTCCTGATACCGCGCGGTTTCGACCGCCTCCAGGGTGACGAAGGGCACGCTCGTCAGCGCGGCGCGGCTGTCGACGACGGAGGACGCCACCACCTCTGTCTTCTGCTCAGCGGGAGCATCCATCTCCGGCTGGCAGGCATACATCAGGGGAAGCAGCGCGAAGGTTGCGGCAAGGAAGGTACGGTTCATGGGGGTCGGTGCGAGTCGTTGGTTGGGTTGTCATTGGGCCGGGAAAGGCCCGGCTTGATTTGAATGAATTCCCGAGAAGAAAAACAATGCAATAAATTCCGCGAAAGTTTTCCCAGACTCGTGGAAATGAAATCAAGCATTCTGACTGTAAAGACTATCGGCGCGCCGGCGCCTCATGATGAGCCCTTGGACGGAGGCCTGGAGCACCCAGCCCAGCGCGACCAGCCCGGAGAGCAGCCCTATTGAGTCTCCGATGCGCGCGTAGAGCGTGGGCACCCGGCCCACTGGCAGCTCCGCGCGCAGCACGCGCTCCTCCGCCGTGAAGTGATCCAGTTCGCCATACACGCGCCCGTAGCCATCCACCGCCACGGACAGCCCCTGGTTCACCTGCCGCACCATGCTGAAGCCCTGCTCCACCGCGCGGAACACCGCCTGCCGCGTGTGCAGCGGGCTGATGCCCTTCCAGTCGCTCGACGGCAGCAGCAGCAGTTCGAGCCCCCGGGCCGAGGCGCTGGCGAAGACCCCCGGGAAGTCCCCGTCGAAGCAGATGGCGCCTCCCAGGACTCCCACGCCGGGGGCCTGGCTCACCGCCGGCTCCGTGCTGCCCGCGATGGAGTGCTCCGCCTCCCACCCCGGCACCGGCCGGGACTTCACGTAGCGCCAGGCCACCTTGCCCTCCGGCCCCACCAGGATGAGCTCGTTGCGCAGCATCCGCTCCGCGTCGGGCGTCAGGCTCGCCACCGACATGCCGAGCCACACGCTCCGCTCACGCGCCAGCGCGCTTCCCCGCGCGACGAGCGCATCCAGCTCCGCGGCCAGGACCACCGCGTTCCCCTCGGACCAGAGGAGGAGCTGTCTCTTATACACAGCTGA
>NZ_RAWL01000394.1:0-8041 GCF_003668885.1 Corallococcus sp. AB049A
CGGAAGTTAAGCCCTCCAGAGCCGATGGTACTCCGCGGGAAACCGCGTGGGAGAGTAGGTCGCTGCCGGATTCTTTTTGAAAGCCCCTGGTGCCGCAAGGCGCCAGGGGCTTTGTCTTTGCGGGCTTGTGACACCGTTCGTCTTGGATTGATCCGACGGCATGCGAACGTACGGGTGCCTGGCTTTGAGGCTGGCCTGACCCTGCCTGCTTTTGCTTGAGTGGCGCTCCTTCCCCCTCTCTGGACAGGAGCCTCTCGCATGCATCTGCTTCGAATCTACGCCGCTGGTCTGTTCGCGCTAGGGCTCCTGCTGGTCCCCGCGGAATCCAAGGCGCAGCAGTCCGGTGTCCGCCTGGGCGTGGGCGCGGACTACTGGGTCGACACCAGCGCGGCCTTCAACTTTACGCTGGGCGTTGAAGGGCATGTCGCGGGTCCACTCTTCGTGGGTGCCCGGTTCGGCGCGGTGCTCGTCACGGACGGCAACATCATTGGCGTTCCGTTGGACATCTCGCTTCGCGCGACGGTGGGCAAGACTGTCTACATCGAGGGGCTCGCCGGTCCGTGGATCTTCTTCAAGGGTGACACCTTCAAGGCCCACGCGGCGTTTGGCTTTGGCCTCCAGGGCAAGGCCGCCAGCATTGGCGTCGAGGTGGGCTACCTGGACCCGAACCCCATCATCGGCCTGCGGCTGGGCTACAAGTTCTAGTAGTGCGGCGGCCGCTCCTGGTGGCGCGCGTCCACCAGGCCCGGCTCGGCGTCCAGCTTGCGCTTGAGCTGGTCCAGCTCCGTCCGGAGCGCGTCGATGACGCGCCCCTGCTGGTAGAGGACGTCACTGAGCTCCTGCAGCAGCTCCTGCTGCTGCGTGTAGCGGATTTCCAGCTCGACCAGGCGCTTGTCTTCCATTGCCGTCTTCTCCGCTCGGGGACCGTGCCCCATGAATACCCTTGAACATCTGCAGCGTGCCCGCGAGCTGCTGGGACGCGGACAGCCCGAGCTGGCGGAGTCCGCGCTGAGTGACGCCATCGATGCGGCCGTGGCGGCGGAGGACCTGGTCCTCCTCACCCAGGCCCGGTTCGCGCTGGGGGAGCTGCTCTTCCAGCAGGGCCGCGATGAAGAGGCAATCCCCTTCCTCCAGTCCGTGGTGCGCACCGAACGGGCCGACGGGTCCGTGGATGCGCCGGTCATCGCCTCCGCTCGGATGCTCCGCCAGATTCGCGGGCAGGAGCCACGCTGAAGCTCCCCTGAGCTTCAGGGCAGCCGGCACTGCTCCCGGATGAGGTCCATCCGCTGGGGGAAGCGCCGCTCCAGGTCCGTGCGCGTCTGGCGTGCTCCCTCGAGCTTCCCCGCCTTCACCTGGAGGGTGCAGAGGGTGGACAGCGCTCGCGTGTCCGAGGTGTCCAGCCGGTCCGCCTGTCGGAGGGACTCCTCGGCGGCGACCTGGTTTCCCGCCTGGAACCAGGCGATGCCTAGCTGGAAGTGGCCTTCCGCGAGCTTCGGGTCCTTCTGCACCGCTTGCTGCAACAGGCCCACGGCTTCGCGGCTGCGGCCCTCCCGGGTGCGCACCAGCCCCTGTTCCACCAGGAGCCGGGCCGGTGGGACCTTGCCCTCCAGGGAGGTGAAGACCTTCAGGGCATCCTCGGGCCTGCCCATCCGGCTGAGCAGCCGGCCGTAGCGCACGCCCACGAGGGGATCTCCGGGGGCCTGGCTGTAGGCCCGGGCGAGGGCGTTCGTGGCGCCTTCGAGGTCGCCTTTCTCCTCGCTCAGGTCCGCTCGCAACAGCTCCGCCCTGGGGTCCGCCGGCGCGAGCTGGCGCGCCTTGCCCAGGGACTGCTCCACACAGCGGGACATCCGCTCCCGGTCACAGATGCGCGCGAGCAGCAGCTGGGTCTCCAGGGCGTTGGGGTCCCTCCGCTCGGCTTCCAGGGCCAGGTCGTGCGCTTCCGCGGGGGCCCCTTCGCGCAGGAGCTCGGCCGCCATGCGCAGGTCCGCTGCCGTGGCCTTGTCGTTGTGCTTCAGGGGCACCAGGAACTGGAGACGGCCTTCCACGCTGTCCGTGGCGCGGGCGATGGCCAGCTCCTGCTCGGGCATGTTGCGGGGCAGGAACAGCGGGATGACGTGGATGGCGAGCGCCACGCCACAGACCCAGAGGACACTCCGGAGACCCTGGTTCCGGCGCCGGCCGCTCCGCTCCCCGGGGGCGTTGGATGGGTCGCTCATGGGGGAATTCTAAACGGCGCGCAGGCGCGGACGCAGGCCGGAGGGGAGCTCCAGCTCACAGCTCCAGCAGAGCTCGAAGTTGGCGGGGTTCTCTTCTCCACACCGTGGACAGGTCACCGAACGATTGGCGGCCTCCTGGTTGGCCTGGAGCTCCGCGAGCACCTGGCGCCCTGCCTCCAGTTCCTGCGGCAACAGCCACAGCTCCACCCAGGCCTCGGTGCTGGGAATCTCTCCGCTCAGCGGGACCAGGGACTCGCCTCGGATGTCGACCGAGAGCCCGGCGGATTCCAGGGCTCCTGCCAGCATCCGTGCCTCTCCGACCGTGCGGTGCACGGAGAACTGCACGCGCTTCATGCTGCTTGTCTGTCAGATGCGGGCCCCCGGGGCAACCCGCCCCGGTTGCTCCCCTGCTGTGCGCCTTCTCATTCGTCGTGACGCAGCTGATGCGGCAGCACGGCGTGGGCGTGGCGGGGGGCTCGCGCGTGGAGCTCCGCCGTCAGCAGGGCGTCCAGCTCCGCGAGCAGGCGATCATACCGGCCTCCCTTCGCGGGCAGCCGCTCCGTGGCGAGCCTCAACCGGGGTGTCTCCTCGTCCTCGAAGGCGAGCGTGACCGCCAGCGCTTCCGGCCCTCCTGATGGGGGCCCGAGCGTGGCGGGTTCGGGCTCTCGCTGGAGGGGTTCCAGCAGGGGGGCCAGCCGGTGGATCTCCTCCGGCGTCAGGTCCCGCTCCACCACCGGTTCTCCCTGCTCCAGGACGCGCAGGTGCTTGAGGCCTTCCACTCGCAGCGCCTGCGCTCCCGTGTCGGTTTGACCACTGCGCTCGTAGGTCACGGTCTTCACCCGCCGCACCTCCCTGGCGTCAGGAGTAGGCATCCGTCTGTTCGCTGGCATCCGGAAGCGAGCGTGCCGGGCGCTCATGGCGCGAGGAGGGCAGCCCGAGCGATGGCTGCCGGACACTGTGCAGCGCCCCCTGGGCCCCTGCGTTTCCCGGGCGCGTCTCCCTACCGTGCCTTCCGTCCGGGCGCCCATGCCCGGACACACGGAGGTCGCGGAACGATGAGCAAGAACAAGAACCCGAGCCCGAATGATCAGCGCTCCAACACGAAGAACCCCGAGCGCCCGGAGCACAAGTCCGCCCAGGACAACCGCTCCAACCAGATGAACCCGAACCGTCCTCCGAACACGCCGTCCCACATGCCTTCGCACGGCGGTGGCATGACGGGCGGGGACGACACCTCGAAGCGCTGAGCGGCAATGGGAGAGGCCGGCCGCGCGTTCCGGCCGGCCCCTCCGCGTCAGGCGGTCTCTAGCGGACGCGCGGCGAGCACTCGCCTTCGCCGCGGTAGTGGCCCACGGTGCGCACGAGCGCGGTGATGAAGTCGCGCAGCGTCCGCACGCTGCCCGCGCCTCCCGTGCCGTACTGGTCCGACGGCAGCGACGTCAGGTCCACCAGGCCCAGCTCATCCAGGGTGACTTCGCCGTCCGGGCCGACGATGCCCGTGCTGTCCGCCGCGGCGATGGCGTCGAAGCGCATCTTCGCGTCCGTGGACTGGAGGTCGTCGAAGAAGAGGTGGTCCCCGTGGATGGTGAGCTGCACCGTCTCCGTGCCGCCCTTGGGCACCGTCACGCCGTTGCCGAGGTCCTCGCTCTCGCAGTGCTCGTAGAGCGTGTTGGTGGCGAAGCCCCAGTGGAAGCGCTTGGTCGCCGAGCCCTTGGTGGCCGTGCCCTCGACGTAGACGGACCAGCCTTCGGCGTTCATCCGCGTCACGTCCTCCGCGTCCGCGTTGCCGGCGGTGGCGTCAGTGAAGGGGGCGATGGCGTAGCTCACCTCGTCCCATTCCTCGGCGGCCAGGTCGTTGAACGTCGTCACGTTCACGGGGCCCGGACGGTGCACGTCGTACACCTTCGCGGCGCTCTGCTCCGCGGCGGTTTCGCCTTCGTGGTTGGCGACCTTCACCTCGCCCAGCTTCACGAGGAACTTCGTGTACTTCACCGTCCAGCCATCCTCGAAGGCGCTGGCGGGGATCTCCTTCTCGATGAAGTCCTCCCCGTAGGTGGTGAACGTCACGTTGCCCTGACCCGACGAGCAGGCGACCAGGGCCAGGCAGGACACTCCCATCAGCCAATACTTCTTCATTGCGCGGCTCCTTCCACCCACGTCACGACGTAGGCGCTGGTGTCTTCCACGCCGCGCACCAGGCCGTTCTGGGCCTGGCTTCCGGCGGGGAAGGTGGAAACGCCGGCCGCGTCCGGAAGCGACGCGGTGGCGAAGTCGATGCGGTCCATCCAGGTCCCCAGGTCCACCGCGATGCGCACGTGGCCGGCCTCCTTCTGGAGGTCGCGCTCGAAGCGAACGCCTTCGATGGCCTTGGGCAGGTCCACCACGGCGTCGAAGCGCACCGTGGCTCCGGACGTGTGCGTCGCGGTGCCTCGCACGTGGGCCTGATGGCCTCCGAGGAGGTTCTGGGCGTCCGTGGCCGCCGTGGGCGTCACGAGCGTCAGCTCCAGTGAGCCATACGAGCCCGTGACGGCGTTCGCCTCACCCAGGTTGCCGCCCGCGAGCAGGTCCACCGTCTGGGGCGTCAGCACCTCGCCCAGCGCGTCGCCGGGGACGTAGTGGCCGGGGTGCGCGTTCGCCGTGCCTCCGATGAGCGAGTACCAGTCGAAGCGTCGCGACAACAGGACGCGGCCTTCGAAGAAGCGCACCGAGCCCACCGAGAGTTGCGCCGCTTCGGGCGTCACCGTCCAGCCGTACTCGTTGGGCGCCGTGGGGGCTGTCGCCGTCATCGTCACGGCGAAGGTGCGGCGCTCCGCTTCCGTCTTGTCGCCGCAGCCCAGGCTCATCAGGGCCACGCTCAAGGCCAGTGCAATCGGGTTCTTCACAGGTGGACCTCCAGGGTGAGCGAGGCCACGCGTGGTGCCCCCGCGGTGAAATGTCTGGCTGGAATGAGGCTGGGCCAGGCGGTGGCGTCGAAGCGCGAGCTGTAGACAAACTCGCCGTCGCGCCAGCGCGCGTTGAGCAGGTTCTTCACGTCGAGCCGCAGCGCGAGCGCTCCCCGGCGCAGCGCGGCCTGCGCGTCCGCGAGGAACACCGTGTGGCTGTATTCGTCGTAGGGCAGGGGCCTGGGGCCGATGAGCGTCAGGCCCGTGCCCAGGGACAAGATGGACTCGATGGCGGGCAGCGGCTTCTCCCAGCCGAGGTCCGCTCGCGCGACCAGCGGGGCGAAGTAGGGGAGCTTCGCGCCCGTCTTCGTCACCGTCGCGTTCGCCACCGTGGCGCTCAGCGCCGCCGTGAGCCCTTCGAGCGGACGCGCCTGCAGCGCCGCGGAGATGCCCGTGCGCAGCGTCTCTCCCGTGAAGACGGTGGTGCCCACCGTGTGGTCGAAGAAGAAGTCGTCCTCCACCTGCGAGCCGAAGACGCTCGCCTGGAAGGACAGGCGTTGTCCTTCCCTCCGGGTGCCCAACTCCGCGCCGTGCACGTTCACGAAGGGGGCTTGCTCTCCCTCGGAGAGGCTTCGCGCCTGCGGGGAGCGGAAGCCGTCTCCGTAGCTGGCGAAGAGGGCCCAGGTGTCCGTGAGCGCGTACTCGACGCCGGCCTTCGCGCCCCAGTGCACTCCGAAGGCGCTGCGTGAATAGCCCTGCCCGTCGTAGTAGCGCGGGTCCCGGAAGGCGAGCGCGTCGAAGACCTCCACGCCCAGCGCGTCGGCTCGGCCTCCCAGGCGGAAGGCCCAGCGGCCCAGCGGGAGCCTTACTTCGGCGTAACCCCAGACGTCCGTCTGGGTGAGGTCCGCGTCCACTTCGTCCGCGAAGAAGGTGCCGTCCGTCTCGCGGTAACGGCGTTGCGTCTGGTGGATGCCGTCACGTCTTCCTCCGAGGCCCAATTCGAGCGCGAGGGGACGGCCGAAGAGGGTGGCCTGGCGGCGGTGCTCGGCGCGCAGGCCCAGCGTGGTGCTGTCGTTTGTCTGCTCCAGACCGTCACCCCGGTCGTCCACGCGGTAGCCGGTGAAGTTGTTGCGCAGGCGCAGGTCCGAGAGAATTCCGAAGGCCTCCAGGCGCGTGCGCGCGGTGCCTTCTCGCGGCAGGTCCACTCCGATGAGCAGCTGGTGCCGGGAGACCGTGCCGCCCTGCCGGGGGAAGGAGCCGGAGTAGAAGGTGCGGCGGCCGGCCTCGAGGTCGTCCTCGCGCACCACTCCGGGCGAGTCGAAGCGCGTGACGTAGCTGCCTCCCAGGACCCTCGCGCTCACGCCCTGGCCCAGGTCCACGTTCGCCTGGGCGAGCAGGGCGGCTCGGCCGTAGCCTCGCTGAGGGCCGAAGCCGTTGCTCTCTGCTATCTCCGCCGCCGCGAAGGTGCCGGGGTCCTCTCCCGGGCGCACCGTCACGACGAGCCGGCGCGTGTTGAACTGGCCCAGCGTGCCCGCGAACTCCACTCCCTTTTCGCGGGCGCCCAGGTCCATGCGCACCGTTCCCGCGACCGCGAAGTCCCCCTGGAACGCCCGGTAGGAGCCCTCCGTCACCTCCAGCGATTGGACGAGCTCCGGGATGATGAAGTTCGTGTCCGCGTAGCCGAGCGCGTGGATGTGGCTCACCTCGTTCACCGGCAGGCCGCCGACGTTCAGCTCCACGTCCTGACCGTGGAGCGCGTCGAAGCCCCGGAGGAAGAGCTGCTGGGCCTTGCCCTCGCCGCTGTGCTGCGAGGCCACCAGGCCCGGGACGACCCGCAGCACGTCCGTCGCGTTCGTGCGCGGGGCCGTGTCGAGGATGTCGCGGCCGATCGTGACCTCGGCGGCGCTCTGGGCCGGGCGCGTTCCGCGCACCACGGTGGAGCGCTGCTGGGGGGCTTCTGTCTCCGTGGGGCCCGTGGCTTCCTGCTCGGAAGGCATGGCCGTGGAAAGACATGTCGAGAGCGTGGCGAACGCGATGAGCAACATGGTCACGAGGACACGTCCCCGGCGCGCGTCGGGACGCGCTCCAGGGCGTGCGAGGGGAAAGACAGACGGTTTCGGGACGAAGACACACGCTCACGCAGGGCCTGTCCGGCCTTGGCCAGACGGTCCGCGTGCTCGCGAGTCACGGAGGTCCGAAGTGCGCCGTGCTTATGGGCCCTGCGGCATCGCCGCGGACCGCAGGCGCTGACCCGGCGACCACTCCGGGCTCCTCGCCGCTTCCACCCGCCAGGACACCCAGCGCAGCTTGGGCGGCACGAAGACCGTCCAGGCCGCCGCCACCGCCAGCAGGTGCTCCACCGAGCCGGTCAGGTGCTGATGGCCATGGCCCTGCTTCGCTCCACCGGACTCTCCGCCGGACTCGTCTGGGCACCCGGTCTTCTTCGCATCACAGGTGCTGGCGGTGTGGTGGACGTGACCGCCCAGGCCCGCGCCGTGGCCCACCACCGCGTGCAGCACCGGCGCCACCGCGAGCCCGTACACCAGGACCCACAGTCCCAGGAACGCCAGGTCTCGTCGGTCTCGGGAATCCCACACGGGGTTTCAGGGCGTCCAGGAGGGGGGAGGTGAGGCGGCTGCCTCCCTATCCGTCCTCCCCATGACACGCAAGGCCACCTCCGCCGCTCGCTGCGAGACAGTCCCATGACGTCCAGTCCCATGACCCCGTGGACCTCTTGACGCATCGCATTGGAATCCGCTGCGGCGGAAGACTTCCCGTCATAGACTTCCTGCGTGCGTTCCGAATCCGCCGCGCTTCGTTCCCTGCCTGCCTCCACGGAGGTTCCCGCCCCGCCTTCACGGGCTGACCGCCTGCGCTCCCTGGCGAGCGAGTCCTTCGACCTGCTCGTCATTGGCGGCGGGGTGACGGGGGCGGGCGCTGCCC
>NZ_RAWL01000395.1:0-7998 GCF_003668885.1 Corallococcus sp. AB049A
CAATGGCTCCATGCAAAGGGCTGGAATCCCACGCTTCCCGGCCCTGGCACGCCCCCTGCTCTATCCGGGCGCACGGGAGGGAGAAACCCCATGGAAAACATGACGATGAAGAGCGAGTCCCCCATCAGCCAGGACAACGACGGGTGGGTGGTCCGGGTGAAGGTCGGTGGGCGCATCCAGGAGGTGCGTTGCACCTCGGAGAACCAGGCGCGCTACTTCGCCGCCGTGCTGTCCTTCAACAACGCGGTCCCCCCCTCACGCATGCGCAACTAGCGCGCGAGGAGGGAAGACGCCCGGTGTTAGCCATTGAGCCGGGCAATGTCGGTGGACAGCACGTTGGCGAAGCCCACCCAGCCCAGGTACGGCGCCATGAACCACGGCGTCTTGCGGTCCACGCGGCTGGCGGCGGCGGTGTACGCCGCGATGCCTCCGAGCAGCACCCAGTTCTCCACCGCGGCGGCCTTGAGCTGGCGCTTGCGGAAGAACAGATGCGACCACGCGGCGTTGAGCCCCAGCTGCACGAACCACAGGCCCAGCGCGCGCGAGCGTTGCGCGCCCGCGGGTGAGCCCCAGATGCGCCAGCCCGAGACGGCGATGAGGCCGTAGAGCGTCGTCCACACCGGCCCGAAGGCCTGGCGCGGCGGCTGGAAGGACGGCTTCTTCAGCTGCTTGTACCAGCGCCCCTCCACGGCCTCGCGCGTGCTCCTCGCGTTGAGGAAGACAGCGCCCGCGGTGAGCGCGCTGAAGGCACCCAGCGCCACCAATGACTCACGGTTGAGCGTGGCGTTGTGTTCCAGGCCCTCGGAGCCTCCCAGCTCACTGAGCTGCATGTCGTTCCCTCCGGACGTGACGAAGCCGTTGTGCGAGCCCACAAGCTGTGTCCTCGCACAACGGCCTGCCACTTCCGGCTGCCTGTCCGCCTGGCCGCCCTCAGGGCTGCGCGGGCATGGACGCGGAGTCCATGGGCGCGCGGGCCTCCGTGGACACGCCCGCCGCGTACCAGCCCTTCACCAGGGCCAGGTGCTCGGCTTCGGCGTCCAGCGCCAGCTGGAAGCGGTCCGCCAGCGAGTCATGGCCCAGGCCCCGCGCCAGGTCGATGAGCACCTCCCAGCTCGCGTTGTCCGTCAGCTCCGCCACCAGCAGCGCCTGCACGGTCTGCCGCAGGTTGGTGCGCGCGTCGGAGATGGCCGCGGGCACGCCCATGGAGATGACCGAGGTCAGGTTCGCGGACGGCGTCATGGCCGTGGGGTCCGCGCCCAGCTTCTCCATGGCCTCCATCAGGAGCGCGAAGTGGCTGAGCTCGTCATCGAGGATCTTCGTGAGCAGCTCCCGCGAAGGGCCCCCCTCCCAGCTGCCGAAGACATCCAGCTTGGAGAGCGCGCCCTCATAGAGCCGGACGCCGCTGCGCTCGAAGGCGAGCCGCTCTCCCAGCTTGTCGATGAACACGGTGGGCTTGCCGCCCTTGAGCATGTCCACGGCGGTCTTCGCCACGCCCTTGAGGCTGGAGGGCGGCGGCACGCGGCCCAGGCCGTCACCGGACTCGCGCATGTACTGCTTGCGCACGTCCGCGATGGCCTGCGCGTCGCCCGGGCTGCTGGGCCGCGCCTTCTCCGCCTGCGCGATGATGTCCTTGCTGTCCACGGGTGACGTCTTGATGCCGGTGCGGTTCATTCCCACGTCGGCGACGGTGTCCTTGCTCATTGCAGCCTCCTCCCTTCCAGCACCGAGCCCATGCGCTGCGCCTTCGCGGCCAGCTCCGTGCCCGGCCTCCAGGTGTATCCGGCCGCCGCCGTCTCCGAGGGCGACCCCTCCGAGTTCAGCTGGGCCTGGTACGCGAGCGTGCGGTGGTCCGGCGGCAGCTGCGACTTGTCCACGTAGTCCATGCCGTCGGAGCGCATGTCCACCTCCTGCGACAGGACCTTGCGCACGAACTCACGGTGTTCCTTGAACGCGATGGGCTCTGGCAGCGTCCGGGGCAGCACCTCCGCCGGGTCACGCTTCTCCAGGTTCTTGAACAGTTCCATCACGTAGTGCAGGTGGCCCAGCTCGTAGTCCACGAACCGCTGCCAGATCTCCTTGATGCGCGGGTTCGACTCGTACGCGAGGCACGAGTAGTAGTTGTAGACCTCCATGGCCTCGTGGAGCAGCCACTTCTCCAGCAGGGACTCGCCGGGGTCCATCAGCGAGCCGTACTGGGTGACGTGCTGCTCCTCGATGGAGGCGATCTCCGCGTAGAGCTGCCGCGCGACGGGGTCCGTGAACGTGGGGCCCACGGTCATGTAGTAGTCGTGCGTCTGGAACTCCGACGCGGTGATGGTCATCGCGTGCAGCTTGGACAGCGGATCCGCCGTCTTGCAGTCATACGGGCGGCGCAGGTCATCCAGCGGATGGCGGTGCTCCACGACCGTGGGGCGGCCCGGGATGATGTCCGTATAGGACTGGGTGATGTTGTTGGGGTCCTGTCCCTCCAGCCGGTCATAGAGCGCCGAATAGCGGTACAGGTGGTCGAAGTCCTCCAGCATGCCGAAGCGGTAGGTCTGGGCCAGATAGGGGTCCGGCTCGTGGAGGGCCACGCTGGCGGTGACCTCGATGGCCAGCTGCTCGAAGCCGAGCGTGGTCTCGATGACCTTCTGGTCCGGCGGCGTGAGCCAGTTCACCAGCGTCTGCTGGTGGTGCTCCGCGCGGCGCACCAGCGCCAGGTGCGGGCGCAGCTCCAGATTGAGCCGCGCGAAGATGTGCTTCATGCGCAGGGCATCCGCTTCAATGCCATTCATCAGGATGACGCGCGTGCGGGTGAAGGCGTCGTCGTCCATCTTGCTGTAGGGACGCCGCACCATGTCCTTCCAGGTGAAGGACTGGCGCTCGACGGGAGTGCCTTTTTCTTTGAACAGGTCCAAGGCCACGAGGTGACTCCTTCTGGGGAGGGACAGGCAGTGAGCGCGGGCGGTGTGCTTCACCGCCTCGGGTCCCATGGGCCTCAAGGTTGGGGGCCTCTCCCCAACGGCAACAGACGTGCAGGCGTCGGTTGGCGGACGCGAAGGGCTCCGACGGCTCGCAGGGTTGCCTGCTTCGCGGGGCTCTCCGGCTCCTCCTGGATGAAGGTCCAATTCCGCTGGCCCTTGCGCATGTCGCGCGGGCGCATCCCGGAGTAGCGTCCCGCCATCGACCTCATGGGGAGGGGCCGTGACGGGTGAGACGTGGAAGTCGGTTCAGGAGCGCTGGCGCCATCACGGACGCGTGATGCTGGGGATCGCGCTGGTGGCCACACTCGTCGCGTGGGCGTGCGAGGAGGCACACCTCCTGGAGAGCACGGAGCACATCGCCTACGACGAGGCCCTGGTCCGCTACACCGGTGGCCGGGAGAAGTCCGGGCAGGTGGTCGTGGTGGCCATCGACCAGAGCACCATCGACCGCATCAGCCAGGACCCGCAGCTTCAGCTCAACTTCGGCAACTGGCCGTACACGCGCACGCTGTGGGCGCGCATCGCGCAGGAGCTGAAGGCCGCCGGAGCCAGGGCCGTGCTGTTCGACGCGGTGATGGACGAGCGGACGGCGGACGAGTCCGCCGACCTGGGCTTCGCGCAGGCGCTGCGTGAGACGGGCCTCCCCTTCTACGTGGGCATGGCGAGCAGCGGCTCCGCGAAGCCGCTGGTGCGCGCGGACTTCCAGGCTCCCGTGCCGCTGACCGCTCCCGAGGCCGCTCCCCCCGCGAGCCCGCCGGACGGCGACTCCTTCCCCGAGGAGTTCGAGGAAGCGCCGGCCCCGGCCACGCCCGTGCTGACGCCGGAGGCCCTGGCGCGGGCGCTCGCCTTCCCCGTGCGCCGGACGGATGGGAGGCCGCTGCCCAGGCTGGGGGACACGCCCTCGCAGCCGTCATCGAGTCCCCGCTACCCGGTGCCTCCGACGTCCGCGCTGGTGAACGCGGTGAACGGGGTCGGGCTGGTGGACATGGAGGCGGACGGGGACGGCTCCATCCGCCGCACGTCCTTCGCGTACACGGACGGCCTCAACACCTACGTGACGCTGCCGGTGCGCATGATGGCGGACCTGCTGGGCGCGAAGGAGGTCACGCTCTCCGGCCGCACCTTGCGCCTGGGCGAGCGCACCTGGCCCGTGGACGCCAACGGGAGCGCCGCGCTGGACTACGGCGGTTCGCTGCAGGAGCGCTTCGTGATGGTGCGCCTCTTCGACGTGCTGAACGACTGGATCCGCCGCGCCAAGGGCGACACGCCGCTGCTGCCCGCGGACACCTTCCAGGACAAGGTCGTCGTCATCGGCGGCACGGCGGTGGGACTCAACGACATCAAGGCCACGCCCTTCTCCCCCACGGAGCCCGGGCTGGTGAAGCAGGCCACGGTGGTGGACACGCTGCTGTCGGGGAGGTTCATCACCCGCGCGTCCCCGGGCGTGGACCTGGGCCTGACGTTCCTCGTGGCGCTGGTGTCCGCGGTGCTGCTGGTGACGGCGCGCTGGACGCTGCTGGAGGTGGTCTGGCCGCTGGCGCTGGTGCTGGGACTGCACGCCCTCATGGGCCTGCTGCTCAAGACGTCACACACGCACGTGCTGATGGCGATGCCCGCGCTGGCGGGCGTGGGCGCCAGCGTGGCCGCGCTGGCGTTCAACCACCTGGTGGCCAACCGCGAGACGCAGTTCATCCGGCAGGCGTTCCACCGCTTCATGGAGCCGAAGCTGGTGGAGCAGATGATCCGCTCGCGGCAGCTGCCGCGCCTGGATGGGGAGAACAAGGAGATCACCGCGTTCTTCAGCGACATCCGCGGCTTCTCCACCTTCAGCGAGCGCTTCAAGGAGGACCCGCGCCAGCTGGTGCGCATCCTCAACACGTACCTCACGACGGTGAGCGGGGCGCTGCTCCACGAGGGCGGCTGCCTGGACAAGTACATTGGCGACGCGGTGGTGTGCCTCTTCGGCGCGCCCATGGCCCAGGAGGACCACGCCGTGCGCGCGTGCCGGGGCGCGCTGGCGGCGAAGGCGGCGGTGGACGCGCTGCGCGTGGACTTCCGCCAGAAGGGGTTCCCGGACGTGTACACGCGCATCGGCGTGAACAGCGCGGTGAACTTCGTGGGCAACTTCGGCAGCGACCAGCTCTTCAGCTACACGGCCATTGGCGACGGCATGAACCTGGCCGCGCGCCTGGAGGGCGCGAACAAGGCCTATGGTTCCGTCATCATGATTGGCCCGCGCACGTACGAGCTGGCGAAGGACCACATCGAGGTGCGCGAGCTGGACCGCGTGCGGGTGGCGGGCAAGACGGAGGCCGTCACGGTGTATGAGCTGCTGGCGCTCAAGGGCGGGCTGGACGCGTCCATGCGGCAGACGGTGGCGCGCTACCATGAGGCCCTGGCGCTGTACCGCGAGGCGCGCTTCGCCGAAGCCGCGGCGGTGCTGGAGGCGGAGGCCGCGCGGTCGCCGGAGGACGGGCCCACGGCGAAGCTCCTGGAGCGCTGCCGCGAGTACCTGGAAGCGCCTCCGGAGAATTTCGATGGCGTGGCGAATCTTGAGAAGTGACGGCGTATCAGGGTGGGGAGCACGACGATGAGACGATGGACCTGGGGCATCCTGCTGCTGGCGCTGGGGGTGCCGGTGACGGCCGCGTGGGCGGTGAAGAAGGATGAGAAGCTCTACGTGAAGGCGCGCAACACGCGCGTGCTCAAGAGCGCGGTGCCCACTGCGGACGTGGTGGCGGTGCTCCAGCCCGGGCAGCAGGTGACGTGGAAGGGCGCGGATCCGAAGAACGCCCAGTGGCACCAGGTGACCGAGCCCGGAGGCAAGGCCGGCTACGTGTTCCAGACGAACCTGTCCACGAAGCCGCCCGACATGGAGCTGGTGTCCAAGGACGGCAAGACGCGCACCATCGACCCCGCGGCCTTCGTGTCCAGCGGCGCGGCGGTGAAGGCGCTGAGCCCGGGCGCGGAGAAGTACGGCAAGGAGAAGGGCGGCGACTACGCGGTCGCGGTGAACCAGCTCAAGAAGCTGGAGGGCCTGGCGAAGGCCGTGACTCCCGTGGAGATCGACGCGCACGTGAAGCAGGCCGGGCTGTTCCCGGTGGTGGCGCCCAACACGAAGCTGGGGCCCCAGCCTCAGGCGAAGAAGGGGGGCAGGTGATGCGCTCGCGCATGGGAGTGCTGGTGGCGGCGGGCCTGGGGCTGTGCCTCACGTCCTGCACCCAGGTGGCGAAGGGGCTGAAGGCCGCGAACCTGGGGGCGGACGTGAACCGGGTGGCGGACGCGGCGGAGAAGGTGGACTCCTGCGACAAGCTGAAGGTGGCACCCGCCATCCAGGAGGAGTACGCGCTGGGCAGCGCGCTGGCCATCCACTGGGCGCAGCAGGGCGGCGGGCTGATGCTGTCAGGCGCCGCGCAGGAGAAGCTGAGCACCTACGTCAACACGGTGGGCCGCAACCTGGCGATGCAGTCCCCCCGGCCGGAGCTGGGCTGGACGTTCGGCGTGCTCAACGACACGAAGCGCTTCAACGCGCTGTCCGCGCCCGCGGGCTACGTGTTCGTCACGCACGGGCTGCTCCAGGGCGTGGAGAACGAGGCGCAGCTCGCGGGCGTGCTGGCGCATGAGATTGCCCACGTCGTGCTCAAGCACGCGCTGAACCAGTACGTCTCCGTGAAGGTGAGCACCTGCAAGGGCGACGCGATGGTGGGCGTCGGCAAGTCGGTGGTCGCATCGGCGCTGAAGAACGCGAGCCTGCTGGACGGCCGGCTGGACCTGGACTCGGACACGGGCCTGATGGGGAAGATGGTCGATGGGACCGTGGAGCTCGCCGGCAAGGGCCACCGCAAGGACGAGGAGCTGGCGGCGGACGCGCTCGCGGTGGAGCTGATGCTGTCCGCGGGCTACGACCCCGGGGAGTTCTCGAAGCTGCTCGGCCAGACGTCCGGAGGCGGCGGCTTCTGGGAGAACCACCCCAGCGCGAAGGAGCGCCAGGGGCAGATCAAGTCCATCGTCGAGGCTCGGGGGAACAACGCGGATCCGCTCGCGCGCGTGGACGTGGCGGCGTTGCAGCGGCCGGTCCTGCCCGCGTCCTTCACCGCCGCCGTGGGGCCCGTGAAGAAGCCCACGGGCGTGGCGAAGGACGCGAAGTAGCCTTCAGCGCACCGTGGCCTGGCTCAGGGCGCGGTGCACGGACTCCAGGGCCTTGCGCGCCTCCAGCAGCTCGGCGCGCTCGGCGGTGAGGGACGCGACCTGCTGGGCCAGCACGTCGCGCTCGCCCTGGAGCGTCTCCACGGCGCGGCGCAGGGAGGCGGACTCGTCCTTGGCGCCCTCCAGCTCAACGGCGAGGCGCTCTTCTTCCGCCAGGCTGTCCGCCAGGGCCAGCTTGCCCTTGGTGACGACCTGCTCCAGGGCCTCGTGCTCCTTCGCGGCGGCCTGGAGGGCCTGGCGGGCCTCCTGGAGGGACAGGAGCGCTTCGTCGCGCTCGCCTTCCAGCGAGGCCAGCTCACGCTCCAGGTCCGCGAGCAGCTTCACGCGGCCCTCCATCTCCGCGGACAGGCGGCGGGCCTCGTCCATGCGCAGGCGGGCCTCCTCCGTGGCCTTCTCCGCCTGACGGCGGGCGACCTCCAGGTCCTGCGTGAGGGTGAGGTTGAGCGCCTTGATCTTCGTGAGCTCGGCCTGGAGGTGGGTGATGCGCTCCACGGCGCGCTGGCCCGCTTCCGCGACGGTGGCGGGCAGCGGCTCCGGGCGCGGGTTCTCACGCACGGCCTTGAGGCGGGCCTTGAGCTTCTCGCGGCGGGACTCGGAGTCGTCCTCTCGGGGAGGCGCGGGCGTCTGCACCTCGACGGGGGCGGGCGCGGCTTCCTGTCGGGCCACCGTCTCGGTGGTGGTGACGGTGGAGGCCTGGACGGCAGCGTACGTCGTCATGGGCTCGGCCTCGGAAGGCATGCGGAGGGCCTGAACGCCCATCCGTCCATCGAACTGTACTCCGGGCGGCGGGCCCGCGAACGTGACGGGGGCACCACGGGGGGCCTCTGCC